>JBEKLK010000256.1:0-5470 GCA_050010235.1 Rhizomicrobium sp. | reverse complement strand
AATCGTTTCCCGAATCCGCGCCGTCGGATTCCGGGAGTTGGGGACGGCCCGGAATGGTCCAGCCGAATGTCGACCCGCCGAATTCGGCGCACGCTGAGGTTCCCCGCGTGGTCATCGTGGGCGCGGGATTCGGCGGGCTGGCGGCCGCCCACGCGCTGAGAAACGCACCCGTCGAAATCACCATCGTCGACCGGCACAATTATCATCTGTTCCAGCCGCTGCTGTATCAGGTTGCGACCGCGAGTCTTTCTCCTGCCGAAATTGCCCAGCCCATCCGCAGCATTCTCAAGATGCAAAAGAATGTGCATGTGATCCTGGCGGACGTGGACGGCGTCGATGCGGCCGCAAAAACGGTGCATACGAGTTGCGGCCGCACGATTCCCTACGACTATCTCCTGCTCGCGACGGGCGCGCGGCATTCCTATTTCGGCCATGACGATTGGGAAGCGAATGCACCCGGCATCAAGAGCATCGACGACGCGACCCGCGTGCGCGCGAAGATTTTGCTCGCCTTCGAGCGGGCGGAAGTGGAGCCCGACGAAGCCGCGCGCCGCGCGCTGCTCACTTTCGTCATCGTCGGTGCGGGACCGACAGGTGTCGAGATGGCCGGGGCGATCGCGGAGCTGGCGCGCAATTCCATCACGCGCGACTTCCGCGATATCGAACCGGGCTCTGCCCGGATTATTCTGGCCGAAGCGGGGCCGCGCGTCCTGCCCGCTTTTTCCGAACCATGCTCGCGCGAGGCCGAACGCGTCATCAAGGCGATGGGTGTCGAAGTGCGGCTGGGGATTCCCGTCACCGCGATCGACGATGACGGCGTCACAATCGGAGCGGAGAAAATTCCGGCACGCACGATCGTGTGGGCGGCCGGCGTGCGCGCGTCGGCCGTGGGCCAATGGCTGAGTGCTGCCGTCGATCGCGCCGGACGGGTTGCGGTGGACGAGAATTTTTCCGTTCCCGGATGCGACAGCGTTTTTGTGGTGGGCGATGTGGCCGCATTCAAAACGGGCGCGGGTGCATTCCTGCCCGGCGTCGCTCCGGCCGCGAAGCAGGCAGGCGCGTATGTCGGTCATGTGATCGACGCGCGTGTCCGAGGTCGCGCTATGCCGAAACCGTTTGCCTATGCCGACTATGGCAGCCTCGCCACCATAGGACGAAGAAACGCCGTGGTCGATTTCGGGCGCGTGCGAGTCTATGGGTTTCTCGGCTGGCTGATCTGGTCCATCGCGCATGTCTATTTTCTGATCGGTTTCCGCAACCGCTTCGTCGTGGCTCTCAGCTGGGCGTGGTCCTACGTCACCTATCAGCGCGGCGCGCGGCTGATCACGGGAACGGATAGCGAGCCTTAGGCGACTTTGCTTTCGCCCGGAATTTCCGGTTCGTGGAAGCGCCGCGGCAGATGACAGCGCACCAGCGTGCCCGTCTCGGTGCCGCTTTCCATCTCCACCCAGCCGTCATGCAGTTCGATGAAGCGATTGACGAGCGCAAGCCCCAACCCCGCGCCTGCGCGCTGGCCGGAACGACCCTTGGCGGAGAAGCGCTCGAACACATTGGCCTTCACTTCCGGCGCGATACCGGGGCCCGTGTCGGACACGAAAATCTGCACGTCGTCCCCTTCGATGCGACCGCCCAGCGTGATCTGTCCGCCGCGTGGCGTATATTTGAAGGCATTGGACAGCAGGTTGAACACGACCTGACGGATGCGCCGTGGATCGACCACCACGATGCCGACATGCTCCGCGCAATCGAGCATGAATGCGATATCGAGGCTTTCGGCGTGTTTGCGCAAGGGTTGCGCGACCCGGGTCAACAGCTCGAACAGATCGACGCGCGCCAGTTCCAGCCGCAACGCGCCGGAATCGATCAGCGCCAGATCGAGGATGTCGCTGGTCACTTCCGAAAGGTTGTTCGACGCAGCGAGGATATCCTGCACATATTCGCCCTGCTTGTCGGTCAGGGGACCCGCGTGACCTCCCGCCAGCATTTCCGCAAAACCCTGCACGGCATTCAGCGGGTCGCGGAACAGGAACGACGCGTGCTGAACGAAATCCGATTTGAGCCTGTCAGCCGCTTCCAGCGCTTCGTTGCGGTCGCGCAGCGCGGTTTCGATCCGGAAACGATCCGTCACGTCGGCGAAGGTCGCGAGCGTCGCGCCGTCGGGCAGCGGCGCCAGCGACAGCGCGAGGATCGTCTTGTCGGAGCGTTCGATCTCGCCCCAGTCGCGCCGGCGTTCCGCGCCCGACGCGATGCTCGCCACCAACTTGTCCCACATGGGACGTTGGCCGAACCGCGCGATGGACGCTTCCGCGATTTTCTGCACATGCGGTTCGTCGATGAGATCGGACGGCTCAAGCTCCCAGACGCGCGCGAACGCCGCGTTGTGCAGCTTGAGCCGCGCATCGGGCCCGAACACCGCAACACCTTCCTGCAGCGTATCGAGCGTGGCGGACTGCACCTTGATCAGCGTGTTGTAGGAACTTTCCAGCGCGAGTTTTTCGGTCACATCCTCATAGAGGAATGTGAGCCCGCCGAACGGATGCGGCTGCGCCACGATGCGCAGCGTCTTGCCGCCGGGCAGATGCCAGAGATCTTCCGGCAGATAATCTTCGGGCTGGCCGTAGAGCGCGAGACGCTGGCGCTTCCAGGCCTGATAGTCGCGCTGCTCCGGCAGCTTGCGGGCCTCGCGCAGCCGGTCGAGCACTTCGCCGTCGGTGGGCCGCGTGTCGAGCCATTTTTCCGCCAACCCCCAAAGCTCCGCGAAGGCGCGATTGTAGAAACTGAGTTTCTGTTCGCGGTCGAAGATAGCGACGGCCGTGGCCAGCTTGTCGAGCGTATCGGCATGGGCATCGATATGCTGCTGGAGCCGCGCTTCGGCGTTCGAAACGTCCGTCACGTCGATGGCGCTGCCGACGATGCGTCCGTCTTCGAGAGGCGCGTGGGTGAATGCCAACGCGCGGCGCTGACCCGCGACGACGGCGAAGCGCTTGGCTTCCAGCGGCTGGCCTTCGGCGCGGGCGGCGGCGGCGAGATCGCGTTCGGATTTCTCCAGCGTGAGATGTTGCAGCGCCGCCGTCTCGATATCGGCGGCGCCCGCGCCGGTGAGAAAGGCGCGATTGCCCCACAACAGCGACAGCGTCTTGTCGCGCAGCCAAACCGGAATCGGCAATGCCTCGAGCATGGCCTGGAAATCGGGCGCGAGGGATTGCGTCGCCGCCGCCGCGGGCTCCAGCCACACGGCCGCGAGCGCGCCCACGGCGCGTCCGCGCAGCGCGATCGCGCGGCCGTCGCGATCATGCGCCGTCATCGCGAAGGCGCCGCCTTGTTCGCTGAGCGTGTCGAGCGCCTGCGCAAGGTCCATCGCGTCCGGCCCTTCAAGGCAGGCGTCGAGCAATGCTTCGGCTGCTCCATAGGACTGCGCCGGGGAGCCGTCGCGGCCCCACACGATCATCGCTTCGCGGCCGGCGGCGATGAGGGCATCTCGCGCGCCCGCGGCGGCCCGTGCGCGGGCGTCGGTCGTCCGCAGCACCCGGCGCAAGCGGCGCGCTTCGAACTGCTCGGCGAGAGCCCAGAGGCCGGCCGCGATCGCCAGGCCCACCGCGCCGGTCGCGATGGCCGAGGCCACGATGGCCAATTGGGCATCGGGCTGCCCGGCCGCCAAGGCAGGCACCGGGGCGAGCACGGCCGCGAGTGCGACGGTCCCGTATGCGCGCCGCGCGCTCAAATGGCTGCCCCCAACCTCACGGCATTCCCTGTCCCACAATGGGACGCATTTTTGGCCGCCCCTTTTCGCCCAAAGCGGACGAATCACTTTGGAATCAACATGATAGGCAGCCGGGGTGAGTCCGCATAGCTAATGTGGTTAAGAAATTGTAAAAATCTAAATCTAGTGCTGGGGACGAAATCCGACGGTTGGAATCGACCGGTTGGCAATTAACGAGTCTTATCAAACCGTTAACCAATCGGTGTACGGAACAAATGTGTCACGATCCGGGGCGGGAGAGTCGGGCATGAAATTTACGCGGCGGGAGGTTGTGAGCCGGGCCGGGGCTCTTGGAACGGTCGCGGCGCTGGCGACGGTGCCTGCCTTCGGGCAGGCCAACCCGCCGCTGCGCATGTCGCTCACCGATTTCATCAAGGATCCGGCACGGGTCGATTCGCTGCGTCGGGGCGTCGCCCGGATGAAAGCGCGGCCCGCCTCCGATCATCGCAGCTGGTTCTTCCAGGCCGCCATCCATGCCTATGACGACGCGCTCTATGCCGATGCGCTGGCGCACGATCCGGCAGTGGCACAGGTGGATCGTGCGCGCTACTGGAACAAGTGCACGCATTTCGGCCAAAGCTCCGCCAATTTCGTCATCTGGCACCGCGCCTATCTTTATTATTTCGAACGCATCCTGCGCGATGCGGCGGGCGATTCGACTCTCGCGCTTCCCTATTGGGACTATACGAAGCCCGAGAACAGAAGCTTCCCCGGAATATTCGCGGACGAATTCGTCGATCGCGCGAAACAGATTCCCAATCCGCTCTATCATTCCAATCGCGATCTCGCTTTCGTCGTCGGAACGCTCGGCATCAGCGACGCGGTCGGACGCGCCGCGACCACCGTCGACAGCGACATCTTCTTCTCCGAGATCGGCGCGACCGGCTTTGCCGGCGATATCCTCGACGCTGACGAAACGCAGGTAGGCCTGCTCGAGCAGCGGCCGCACAACGACATTCACCTCGCGGTCGGCGGGGTGGTCGGAACGGCCAATGGCGCGATGGCGGATGTCCGCACCGCGGCGTTCGATCCGGTCTTCTGGGTGCATCACGCGAATATCGACCGCATGTGGGCGGAGTGGTCGCGGCAACCCGGCAAAGGCTGGGGCGCGTTGCCGCCGGACGCATGGCTCGATGAAGACGCATGGGTCTTTCTTGACGTCGATGGGACGGAAAAAACGAACAGCCGGCGCTTTTATATCGAGCGCGCGAATCTTCCCATTCGTTACGACACGGATGGGTTGTTCGGCACGGCGCTCGCATTGCTGCCTCCCGCACCGCCGCCGCCGCCACCTCCGCCGCCTCCGCCGCCGACTGGCGAAGAGTCCAATCGGTCTTCCGAGGAGACGGTTGTCGCTCCGGCCATGGTCAAATCGGCGGCGCCGAATCGGTCGCGGACGCTTCTTGCGGAAAACATTCCGATCGATGTGTCGCCCGCATCCCCCGGCGCGCGCGTACTGGGGCTTTCCGCCCCGCAGCCCGAGAGCGCCGGCGCAGCGCCGCGACACGGCGCTCGGGCGACCGCGGCCGGGCCATTGAGAGCGCCGTCGATCGCGGCCAATGAGCGGGTGCTGCTCGAACTGTCCGAGATCAGTTTCGATCGCGTGCCGTCATCGGGCTTTGCGGTCTATCTGATCGGCAGCGGGTCTGTTTCAAACGAACCCGTGGGACTGCTCAATCTGTTCGGCGCCACGCATATGCAGATGCCCGG
>JBEKLK010000255.1:0-5539 GCA_050010235.1 Rhizomicrobium sp. | reverse complement strand
CCTGAATTTCTCGCTCGGTATTTTGTAGTCGGGCGCGGCCTGATCCTCGATCGTCACGCAGCGATAGGTGGTAATCGCTTCCTTTTGCACGTTCCACATCGGCAGGAACTGATGCGAATGCTTCACGCTTTGGACGACATGGCCCGGCTTCTGGCCCGACGGCGCGCGACGATTCGAGGCGTTCCCGTTCGACGAGATTTGCAGCCCCGCGCTGGCTACCAGTCGAATCAGGCCGGGTCCGGCCAGTTCTTCAAGCTCGAGAGTATCGCCTTCCAGCCGCATGGCGCGCGCGATTTTCAGCTGCTCGATCTCGCAACGGCCCAGAAGGCTCGTATGCAGTTCGTGCGCGACGCGAATACAAAAAATTTGCGCTTCCTCCTCCGTCGTGGACGGCATGCTCACGAGAAAGGACGTCTCATCCAGCTGCACAAAGAAATCCGCCGCCCCGAGTTTCTGGCGCAGCAGGATTTCCAGGCGCGCGTAGATCGACTGGAAACTCTTGTCCCAACGGTTTCCAGCCTTCGATTTGATCTCCTCCAGCCCGATCACGTTGACGCAGCCGCGCTGAAGCAACGCGGCGGACGCGGCAATTTTCACTTCGGGCTTCAGGATGCGTTGCATGTCCGGGGCCCGCGCCTAACCCGCCGCCGCGGATTGCATGGCGGGCACCCTGTTGTCCAACCAGCTACGAAACGCCGCCGAAGACGCTTCGCAGGATTCCGACAGTTCGCTGATCAAGCGGTACGACGATTCATGATCTCCCGTGCGGCAAGCCGTCTCGAGCCGTCGCGCGGTGGCGCTTGTCTGCATGGCGCCGAGATTGCCGGCCGTGCTGACGATCGTATGGGCCTCCCGCGAGATACCCTGGAAATCGCCTTTGGAGCAGTACTCCGCGATACTCTCGAGTCGCACATCCAGATCGGTCAAATAGAGCGAAACGAAACTCCCGACCTTGGCGATGGGAAGCGCGGCCTCAAGCTCCGCCAGCTTCTCCAGATCGAGAAGCGGCGGTTCGCCGGCCTTTTCATGGGCGCCGGAATCGATCTGCGAATCTCCGGGGTTCGACGACGCGGCGTTCGGAACCTGCGCCGGTGCGGAAATCGAAATATTCGCGAGCTTCGAAAAAAGCAACTTGGATTGAATGGGTTTCGAGATGTAATCGTTCATGCCCGCGGCCAGATATTCTTCCCTGGCGCCTGTCATGGCGTGCGCCGTCATCGCGATGATCGGGATGTCGCATTTGGGCGCGGGAAGTGCGCGGATCTGGCGCGTCGCTTTCACGCCGTCCAGCTCCGGCATCTGGATATCCATCAGAACGACGTCAAAGTCCGAGCGGCGGACCGCGTCGACCGCCTGATGGCCGTTCTCCGCCACTTCGACGCTGTGTCCGGCTTTTTGCAACAGGATTGTCGCGAACTGCTGGTTGATCTTGTTGTCTTCCGCCAGAAGGATGCGAAGCGGCCGGCCCGTGGATTTCCGTGCCGGCCGCGTCGCGCCGGCGTCGCCGCGGGGGAGCGGATGCGCCGACAGTTCGGTCTTTGTGCTGTAGATATTGATCAAGGTATCGAGAAGCTCCTGATGGCGCACAGGCTTTTCGAGAATCGCCTCAAGATGCAGGCCGACCGGGTTCTTGACCGCGGCTCGGCCGCCGGAGGAGACAATCACCAGTTTGGTTTCGGCCAGATGCTCGTTGGCACGAATCCTGCGCGCCAGGTCGTCGCCGGACAGCCCCGGCATCATCTGATCGAGAAACACGAGATCGTAAGGCTGGCCGTTGTGCCAGGCGCGCTCGAGTTCGGCCATCGCCGCGAATCCATCGGCCACTTCCGTCGTCGCCATGCCGAAGACTTTCAACTGCCGGCTCATGATCGTCAGATTCATTTCAATGTCGTCGACCAGCAAAACCCGTAGCTTCTTGAAGTGTACCGGGAGCGTTTCCCGATCGGCGATGTGAGCGGTCGATTTCTCGAATGGAATCTCGAACCAGAAGGTGGATCCCGAGCCGACCGAGCTTGTGGCGCCGATCTCGCCATGCATCAGTTCGACGAGTTCCTTGCAGATGGCCAGGCCCAGACCCGTGCCGCCGAACCGGCGCGTCATCGAGCTGTCGGCCTGGGTGAATTTTTGAAAAAGCCGTTCGCGAACGCTTTCCGCCATGCCAATGCCGGTATCCGTCACTTCAAATCGCAACGGCAAAATATGGCCGTCGCCGGTCGGCATATGGCCGAGCTTCACCGCGACCTGGATGGAGACGCCGCCTCTTTCCGTGAACTTGATGGCGTTGTTGATGAGGTTGAGAAGGATTTGCCGGACCCGCGAGGGATCGCCGCGATAGGCGCCGTGCGCCGCCGGCTCAATGAACATGCTGAGATCGATCTGTTTCTGGCGGGCCTTGGCCGCCATGAGGGCCGCGGCGCTTTCGACCGTGGCAACAAGATCGAAGTCGATGTTTTCGATCTCCAGTTTCTTCGCCTCGAGCTTCGAGATGTCCAGAATATCGTTGACGATCGTCAGCAGCGCCTCGCCGGATTCGGCCACGACGGAGGCAAAGTAGCGCTGCTCTTCGTCCATATTCGTCTCGAGCAGCAGATTCGTCATCCCGAGAATGCCGTTCATGGGGGTTCGGATCTCGTGACTCATATTTGCCAGGAATTCCGATTTTGCTCTCGTTCCCGCCTCAGCTTCCTCTTTTGCGGCGTTAAGCGCGACCGCGGCCGATTTGAACCCGCCCAGCGCCCGCGCTAGCAAGCCGATTTCGTCATCGCGGTTTTCGGCGGGCACCTCCATGTCCAGATTTCCGTCCGCGAGCTCTCCCATCGCCTTGGTCATCGAGACAAGCGGCGAGACGACCGTCCGCACGAGGAACGCAAACACGGCGGCGTAGGTGACGACCGTCAACAGAATGGCAGCGAGAATGACATCGATCGACCGCCTGGCCGTTGCGATGCTCGTTTGGTCCACTTCCGCGGCCTGCGCCCTGTTGATGGCGCTGAAGCGATCGATGAGGTGGTCCATCTTGTGAAAGTCGGCATACGGCTCACCCATGAAAAGCGCTTGAGCGTTTGCGATGCGGTGGGCGCGCGACAGCGCCAGGAATTCGTCGTTTGCACGGAAGAACCGCGGCATTCTGTCGTCAAGCAACTCGAGAATGCGCCGTTCCTCTTCCGAATTGATCGTGCCGCGAGCTGCCAAAAGGTCGGCGGCGATGACCCTTTTCGAGTCGTGGACCGCGTTTTCCGCCTCGGCCCTGGGAGCCGGTCCGGCGGCCATGAGGTATTCGGCATCGGCTCTTCTGATGCTGTTGAGTTCGGCGTCCAGGCTTTCGCTGACCGCCACACCCTGAAGCGCATCGGAACTCAAGTTGCGGATGAGATCCGTCATGGTCGACAACTCGAAAACGGAGAAAATCCCGACCGCGCAAACGAGCGCAAGCTCGATGCCGAACGACGCAAAGAATTTCGCTTTTATGCTGATGAATTTCATGGCGATGCTTCCTGGGTGCGCGGTGTCCGAAAGCGATGCGCAGCGGCCCGGCTGCGACCGGCTGCATTGCGGCCGCCATCGGGGGTATTGGACGGATGATGTTCGATCATGATTTCGCTGCCTTGCTCATGCGGTCCACTCGAGCGCGAGGTAATAGGAAACGGCTTTGTCGGCGTCGCCGCCGATGCCGGTGCCTGCCGATCCGACAAGATGGAATGCGGCATTCAAATCGAAAAGCGCGCCGACATTGAAGCCTGCACTGTCCTTATCGCCCCGCGTTTCCGCTGTTTGCCTGAAGAGTTCGGCGCCCAATTGAAAACGATCGCCGAGCCGCCGCAGGATGGCCCAGCCCGTGAACCAGGAGTCGCGTGCGTCATGGCCGGGGTCGATGCGGTAGCCGCCGCCGCCGAATGTCGTCCAGTCTCCAAAGCTCTTTTGCGCCCATAGCGGCAGAAACTCCTGCATGGCGCTGTCGCCCGTATTCCTGCCGGAGTTTCCAAGCGCCACTTCGACTGAAGGATAGAAGCTGACTTGCGGACGCCATCCATCGGCATCTTCTTCGATGAAGCGATATTTCGCCCCGAACTCGCCATCCGAGAGCCTCATCTCCGCACGACTTGGAGCGCTGAAGCCGACCGGAAGGGATGCGCTGATTTGAAGATCGGGAAGCGCGCCGTAATTGACCTCCAGCCCCAATTCCGGGCCGTTCTCATTGTTTCCCGCCGACACGCTCTGGGAATAGAGATAGATTTCGAAATGTCCGTAGTCGGTCGGCTCCGGATCGTCCGTTGCGAAAGGAGGTCCGGCATGTGCAATGCTTGGCAGCGTCGCGGCGAACGCGAGCGCAATTGACATTTTGGTCAAGATAGAAATGTTCGACACGCCACGGCCCTTGTTGCAGCGCGGTTCCGGATCTGTTGAGGGGGATCAAGTATTCGCGCACGCAATTATTGGCGCGTACGCTCAAGGGCGGGTTAAGCGGCGCGATATCCGGCGTATGGATTAATACCTAGAGATATTGCAAGCATCGGATGTCGACTGGATTTCGTCCCGCCGAAGCAGGCGATTGGCAAGAGACAATGCCGGTCCGCGCCATAAGTACAAGTGCGTATCCGGCGTAGTGCGCTATGCGGAAGTCTGCGATCCCGTTCCAAGCGCGAGCAAGCGGTGCGCACGTGTCGCCTCCCGGAAGGAAATGAGCTTCTGCCGCGCCTCGTCCCACAGCGCGAGACGGACGGTGAGCACGCTCTGGCCGAACGTCACGCGCCCGACATTGCGCAGTTCCGGGTTATCGCGCAGCACCTGGCGCAGCCGGTAAAACGGAATGCGGCTGCACAGATGATGCACGTGATGCACGCCGATATTGGCCGTGAACCAGCGCAGGACGGCCGGCAGGTCGTAGTGCGAGCTTCCTGCCAGCGCGGCATCCTGCACCGCCCAGCCGCCATCGCGCGCCCACATCACATTCTCATATTGATGCTGCACATAGAACAGCCACACGCCGATCGACGCGGCGAGCAGCATCACGGGCAGGTGGACGGCGAGAAAAGGTCCAAGCCCGATCAGCCAGATCATCAGCCCTGCGATGGCCGCAATGGCGGCGTTGGTCGCAAAGGCGCTGGTCCAGGGGCGCCAGCCGCCGCGCATCTGCTCGAAGGGCAGCCGATGCTGCAGGAAGAACAGATAGGCGGGGCCCACGCCGAACATCACCAGCGGGTTGCGGTAAACCCGATAGGCGAAGCGGCCCAGCCGCGAGCGCGAGAAATATTCGTCCACCGTGAGCGTGAGGATGTCGCCGATTCCGCGCCGGTCGAGATTGCCCGACGTCGCATGATGAATCGCATGGTTGCGCTTCCAGTAATCGTAAGGCGTGAAGGTGAGCACGCCCAGCGCGCGGCCGATCCAATCGTTGGCGAGCCGCCAGCGAAAAAACGAGCCATGGCCGCAATCGTGCTGGATCATGAAAAGCCGGACCAGGAATCCCGCCGTGGGAACTGCAAGCAGAAGCGTGAGCCAGTAGCCGACATCGAGCGACCACCACATCAGGACCCAACTC
>JBEKLK010000254.1:0-6008 GCA_050010235.1 Rhizomicrobium sp. | reverse complement strand
CGATCAGCAATTGTCGCAGCGCGTCCACGCCATAGGATAACGGATCGGCAGTCGCCACGATCAGGAGTGGCGTTGGTAGCCCGTGCAGCGGAAACATCGCCCCCGACAGAAAGAACAGCGGCATCACGATGAAGTTCATGATCAGCGGGAACGCCTGCATGTCGGTCATCTTGGAACCCACAACCATGCCGAAGGCGCTGAACAGGAGAGAGATCAGCAGCATCACGGCAAATGCTTCCGGCACCACCAGCCAGCTATGCGGACGAAAGCCGAATACGGTGGAAATGATCAGCACGATGGCGCCTTGGATCATCGCGGTCGTGGCGCCTCCGGCCACGCGGCCCAGCATAATCGCGAAGCGCGGCACGGGCGCTACCAATGTTTCCTTGAGGAAGCCGAACTGGCGATCCCACAGCATCTCCATGCCCGAGAAGATCGAGGAGAAGATGATACTCATCGCGACGATGCCCGGCACGAGGAACTGGATGTAGCTGCCCTGGCCGGCGCGGGCGAAGATCGAGCCGAGCCCGAAGCCCAGCGCGATCAGGAACATCATCGGTTGCGCCAGCGAAGCGACCAGCCGCGCGGGTGAGCGGATATAGCGTTTGAACTGGCGGAGCCAGAGGATATAGACCGCGTTCATCGCATCATGCTCCGCATCCGGCGCATGCGGTCGAGATTGGTGCCTTCTTCTTCGAGGATCGAATGGCCGGTGAGGTTGAGAAACGCGTCTTCCAGATTCTCGGTCTTGGTTTGCGTCTTGAGTTCGTCGGCGGAGCCCGAGGCGATGATCGTGCCGCGGTCGATCACGGCGATGCGCCGCGCGATGCGCTCGGCTTCTTCCATGTAATGGGTAGTGAAGAAGATGGTGGTGCCGTTCTTCGCGTTCAATTCCTGCAGATATTGCCACATGTGATTGCGCGTCTGCGGGTCGAGCCCGAGGGTCGGCTCGTCGAGGAAAATGATCTTGGGGCGATGCATCAGCCCGCGTGCGATCTCGAGCCGGCGCTTCATGCCGCCGGAGAAGTCCCGCACCAGCGAATTGCGCCGGTCCCAAAGCTCCACGAAATTGAGCAATTGCTCGATGCGCTCCCGCCGCTCGGCCCGCGGGATGTCGTAGAGCACGCCGTGGAAATCCATGTTCTCGCGAGCAGTCAGCATGTCGTCGAGGCTGGGATCCTGGAACACGATTCCGAAGCTGCGGCGCACTTGATGGGACTGCGTCACCGGATCGAAGCCGTCGATCCGGATGGTGCCGGAGGTGGGCCGCAACACGGTCGTCAGCATCTTGATCGTGGTCGATTTGCCCGCGCCGTTCGGGCCCAGAAACGCGAAAATACCGCCCGCCTCGACCTCGAAGCTCACATCCTTCACGGCCGCGAACGCGCCGAAGGTCTTGGTCAGATTGCGGACGTCGATAATGGCGGACATGGGGGACCGGAAGGAGTAAGCCTCAGCGTTAAGTGAGGGGGACGCAGCGTGTCAAGCGAGCACTAAATTCGGTAGTGACCCATTTTGGAATTCAGCGCGATAGCGCCCATCCCCAGACAAATATGAGAAGCGCTACAGTAATCAAGGAAGAAATGCCAATTTGCAAGGCTGCGAGGAGCCAGTAGGCTACGGGATGTTCGGTCCTGTGGACGAAGATAAAGAACTTGCGGTTCACTCCGCTTTGCCACGTGTAAGTGCCCGTTCGGAGCGTGCGGACGGTGCTCCTAATGGCAAATAAAACTATGCAGACAGCGGCTAGAAAAAAAACTTTGCCAACGATGATCAGCGCCGTTGTGGCAGCCATATTATTTGTCCGCGTAGGGATTCGTCGACGTCCGTAGCGAAAACCGCAACGGCACACCCTGCAAATTGAATGCCTTGCGCAATTCGTTTTGCAGATAGCGCAGATAGGATTCCGGCAACCCGTCGAGCTGCGTGCCGAACAGGGCAAAGGTCGGCGGCCGGCTTTTGGCCTGCGTCATGTAGCGGATGCGCACACGGCGGCCGTGAATGGCGGGCGTGGGATGGCTCGAAAGCGCGGCCGCGAGAAAGCGGTTCAGTTGTGCCGTCGGCACGCGCGTGTTCCAGGCGGCATCCGCTTCGAGAACGGCCGGCAGAATCCGGTCGATGCCTTCGCCAGTCAGCGCGGAGATGCCGACCAGCGGCGCGCCGGAAATCTGCGGCAGCAGATGATCGAGATGCTTCTTCAAGGCGGTGATCGCGCCGGCCGGCGCTTCGATCTGGTCCCATTTGTTGAGCGCGAACACGATCGCGCGGCCCTCGCGCGCGACCATGTCGACGATGGTGAGGTCCTGCTTTTCGAACGGCGCGGTGGCGTCGACCACCACGATCACGCATTCGGCGAAGCGGATTGCGGTGAGCGCGCTCTGCACGGCCAATTGTTCGAGTTCTTCGCCGGCGGCCCGCGCACGCTTGCGCAAACCGGCCGTGTCGTGAAGCTGGATCGTGCGGCCGTCGACGGTCCAGGTCGCCGCAATGGAATCGCGGGTGAGGCCCGCTTCCGGTCCCGTCAGCGAGCGCTCTTCGCCCAGCATGCGATTGAACAGGCTCGATTTGCCGACATTGGGCCGGCCGACGATGGCAAGCTTGAGCGGCCGATCGATCTCTTCGCCGGGGTCCGCATCTTCGGGCGCCGCTTCTTCCTCGGTGCCGAACGGCTCCAGCGCATCGACGATCTCGTCAGTGCCCAGATTGTGAACCGCGGAAACGCCGATGGGCTCGCCAAAACCCAGCGCATAAAACTCGGACAGATCGAGTTCGACGTCGCATTTGTTCGCGATGAGGACGACCGGCTTGCCGGAGCGGCGCAGTGCCTCCGCGATGATTTCGTCGCCCGTCGTCACGCCGTCGCGCGCATTGACGACGAAGAGGCACACATCCGCCTCCTTGATCGCCGAAAGCGTCTGATCGGTCATGCGCATCGACAGGCTGCCCGGCGCGCCGATATCGAAACCGGCCGTGTCGATCAGGCGAATCGAAAGCGGGCCCAATTGGGCGAGCGCGTCCTGGCGGTCGCGCGTGACGCCGGGGGTGTCATGGACGATCGCCAGCTGCTTGCCCGCAAGCCGGTTGAACAAAGTGGATTTGCCCACATTCGGGCGGCCCACAACGGCGACGGCAAGCGGCATGGCATGTCCTCGAGGACGCGTTCGAAATGATTCCACCCTCCCCTTGAGGGAGGGTCGAAAGCTTTCTTTGAGCGTCAGCGAAAAGAAAATTTCGGGGAGGGGCATTGTTGAGGCAGCACCCCGCCCCGAAAAATTCTTCGAATTTTTCGACCCTCCCTCAAGGGGAGGGTGGGACCTATCTCCAAGCAGCCAACCGACTTCTTCAGCGCATCGCGACGAGTTGGGCGCTGTTGGTCAGAAGGTAGAGCGTGCCGTTGGCCACGATCGGCGCGATATAGGTGCCGTCGGGGATCGCGATGCGCCCCAGAAGCTGGCCCGTATAAGGCGAAACCGAAATCGCAAAACCGTCCGACGAGACGATGACCAGCCGGTCGGAGACGAGGACGGGACCGGACCACACGATCGCATCTTCCTTGTCTTCCATATTCTGCCAGCGCTGCAGCTGGTGAACCCATTTGATCTTGCCGTCCTTGCGCTCGAGGCAAAGAAGGAGATCGTCCGTCGTCAGCACGTAAATGAAATCTCCCGCAACCCACGGAGTCTGGATTCCGCCCACGTCGCGCGTCCAGACGCGGTCGCCCGTGTTGATGTTGATCGCGCCCATGATGCCCGAATGGCTGATCGCGAACACCATGTCGCGATCGATGACGGGTCGGCCTGCAATGTCGTCGAGTTCCGAGAGCGCGGTGACATTGCCGGTGCGGGTCAGCATGTCGTTCCACGCCGGCCGGCCGTTCTCCACCCGGATCGCGAACAATTCGCCCGAGCTATAGGGTGCCACGACATAGTCGCCGGCCACCGCGGCGCTGGTGCTCTCCAGAATGCCCGCCGATTCCGTGATGCCCTGGTGATCCCAAAGCGTTCGGCCGTCGATCTCGGCCAGGGCATAGAAATGATTGTCCTGCGACGACACGAAGACGCGCCCGCCATTGGCGTCCGGCGCGTTGACGATCGGCACGCCCAGATCGCTTCTCCACAGCTGATGGCCCGAAGCCGGATCCAGCGCGAAGACCGAACCGAAGCCCGTGCTTACGAACAGCTTGCCGTTGTCATAGGCGACGCCGCCGCCGAAGCCCTTGGTCGGATCGATCGCCATGCCCGGCCCGAACAGCCCGAACCAATTGAAGCCCTCGTCGGGGCTGGGAGGCGCGAGATTCTTGTCCCAGAGCGGTTTGCCGCTGCCGGCATCGAACACATAAACATGCGCCGAAGCATCAAGCACATAGATGCGACCGCCGGCGATCACCGGGGGCGCCGTCAGGCGCGAATCGGTGTCCGATCCCTTGCCCGTGTCCTGCTGCCAGATCGGACGCAGCGGTCCGTCGGCTTCGAGATGGTACATCGCATTGGCCGCGTAACCGCCCGGCTCCGGCCAATCCGCGTTGCGGTAAGGCGCCGGCAAAACGACGTTGACGTCGCTCAGAGATGTGTCGGGCTTGAGCGACTCGTCGAGGGTCATGACGGAAATGCGTTCGCCCTTGATGTTCGATCTTTTGGTCGATTTGAACCAGCCCTGCGTCATGTCCAAGACCGCGCAGCCGGACAGAGCCAGCACGGCGACAAGGCACACGACCACACGAAGCGTTGTTGGAACTTTCATTTCTTTGAAGGACCTCCGGCTGCGCCCTGCGGCTGCGAGGGGGATGCGCCTTGCGGCGCAGGCGGCGGGGGAACGGTGCCGTAGTTCTTGTCGCCGCCGCCCTTGAGGAACGTCACCATCCACCCGCTGCGGGCGCGCAGCGTCGCAGGCGCGTCATTGTCTGCGAGCAGATTTTGATATTCCCGAATTGCGTCTTGCGTGGCACCGGCGTGATAGTCGTTATAAGCCAGAATTTCCCGCGCCATCGCGTGCCAGGGATTCGTCTGATCGGTCACCGGCGCGAGGAGCGACTGGAGATCCGATTTCGATGCCGTGTCGACGGTGGCCCAACCCGCATGGATGCGCGCCAGGGGTCCGAGAATATCGTCCTTGCCGGCGGCAATCTGTTTGTAGATCAACACCGCGTCGGCCGTGTTGCCGGCCGCGACCATCGCGTTGGCTTCCTGGAATTTCGCGAGTGAGGCGTAGCCTGCGGGAGCTTCCTTCGCCAGGCGCGCGAACATGGACTGGGCTTCGCTCGCCTGACCGGCGTCGTAGAGTTGCTCGGCGAGCATATATAGCGCTCGCGGCGGACGTCCTCCTCGACTTCCCGGAAGATGTCTGTCACGCGGAAATTCCTCTTTAGGCCCACCCAAGGCCTTGATCGGCCGGGATGATTAGCCGGTAGGGTTCGTGCTGGCAACCCAAGGCACGCAGAAGTCAGCGGAATGAAACGGTCTTAACCAACCCGCTTCATGCTGTACACGTTTTCCTTGCCCGGAAAGCGACGACCCCGGACATCCGCGGCATAGGCTTTCACTGCCGCCTCGATATCGGGACCCATATTCGCATATTGCCGCACGAATTTGGGCGGGTTGGGATTGAGCCCCAGCATATCCTCCATCACGAGGATCTGGCCGTCGCATTCGGCCGACGCGCCGATACCGATGGTCGGGATGGCTATGCTGCGCGTGATCTTGGCGGCAAGCGGCTCGGCCATGCCTTCCAGGACGACGGCGAAGGCGCCGGCTTCCGTCACCGCCTTTGCATCCGCCTCGATAGCAGGCCATTCGGCTTCCGTGCGTCCCTGAGTCTTGAAGCCGCCAAAAATCTGGATCATCTGCGGGGTCAAGCCGATATGGCCCATCACCGGAACTCCGCGCAGCGTCAGATAGCGGATGGTCTCGGCGAGGCGCGCGCCGCCTTCCATCTTGACGGCCGTGCAGCCTGTCTCCTGGATCACCCGCGCGGCGCTGCGGAACGCAACCTCCGGGCTTTCTTCATAGGAG
>JBEKLK010000253.1:0-5553 GCA_050010235.1 Rhizomicrobium sp. | reverse complement strand
TCGCAGCGCACGTCAGCTGCGCCAGCGCAGCGTGCGTTCCTTGACGGGATTCACGAAAGGCGTGCCGCGCTCCGTCGATTCGGCCCAGGCTTTCTTGAGACGGTGGTACCACATCGCGGGCACGTCCGAATCCTGGATGAGCATCAGGGTCGGATTAAAGGCCAGCCCCTGTTTCTGCAGTTCCACCAAACGGCGATCGTCGCCCAGGAATATGGGGCCGAGGACCATGAAGAAGGGTTTGAGGAATACGAGCCATGCGGGCCAGAAGAAGATCTGGGTGACCTGGGTGTTGTTCGCGTCGATCGGCGTGCAGACGGTGAGACCGGAAACGTCGACCTGACGACCGAAGATCGTGCCGCGGATGTTCTCGAAACGGGTCGACGGCAGCTCGAAGGTGATCTCCGTGGAGACATTCGCGCCGCCGAGGATTTTGTAGGCTGTCTTGCTCGGCGCGTGGCGCGTCATCACGAAACCTGTGGGCAGCGGTTCGTAATGCTTCGCCTTCACGCGCGGGCTCACCCGCCACCACCAGCGGCCATGCACATAGGGCGCGTGGGCCGGGTCCATCAGGCCGATGACGGCGTGGTCGATGGCGCAGGTGAAGGTCTGGCTTTCCACCCAGCGCGGCTTTGCGTTCGGGATGGGCACGCGCGGCGGCTCGCTTTTCGGTCCTTCGCGTTCGTTGGCGGCGAAGTAAACCCAGATCAATCCATCCTGTTCGCGCACGGGATAGGCGCGCACGCGGATTTTCGAAGGCTCCAGATCCTGGCCTTCGACCAGCGACGGAATGGCGGTGCAGCCGCCATCGGCCTTGAAGCGCCAGCCGTGATAGGGGCATTCGACCGTGTTCTCGGCCATCACGCGGCCGGCGGAGAGCGGCACGCCCCGATGCGGGCAGATGTCGCGCAATGCAAATGCGCGGCCGTCCCGCATCCGTCCGATCAGGACCGGCTCACCCAGCAGCATCTGGCGACGCATTTGGCCTTTGCGCACGGTGCGGGACAGCGCGGCCATGTACCAGAGATCGCGCAAGAAGATGGGCGCATCGTCGGCGCCCGATGGAACGGCCGTTTCGGCGCTCATTGCGCGGGCGGCGTTTGCGCGGGCTGTGCTGCGCCGCCGACCGGCTTCAACAGGTTTTCCTGCGTCGTCATGAATTGCTGGCCCTTATAGGCCGGCAACTTATAGGCCCAACCGAACGCCTTTGCATCGATGTCGCGGGCTTCCTTCTGCGCGTCGGGTTTGCCGGCCGCGCCTTCCGCGGAAACCGTCGCCCAATAATCCGGCCCCTGCTGAATGACCTCGAGCGTGATGGTGAGGCCGTCGAAGGTTTTGGTGATCACGCGGCTTGTGTGGGTGGGATCGGAAAAGTCGAAATTTTTGGCGGGCCGCACGTCGTCGAAGGTGAATCCCACCACGGCGGTGGCGATGCCGTCCGCGGCGCCGTCGGCCGCGTCGCGGCCCTTCGGCACATCCAGAAGCTTGAACGACGCGTCGTCCGGCTTTTCGTGGCGAACCGTATAGGACGTGCCGCTGGCGGGGTCGACATCGGTCTCCTGGATGCGCGCGCGATCGATGGTCATGACGTCCTTGTCGAACCAGTCTTCCGGATCGCTCTTGAACTCGAACGGGCTGCGCACCAGCCAGCTTTGCGTCGAATCCGGATTGCGCACGAAGAGGCCCACAGCGCCGCTGGGATCGCCGATGTCCTGCGACTTGCCCACGATCAGCGAGGCGAGGGAGTTGCCTTTCTCGTCGCTCAGCGAAATCAGGACGCCGTCGCCCTGCGGCGGCGCATCGAGGCCGACATAATGCAGCCAGTCGGCCCGCGCCGTCGTCGGCTCCAGAGTGAGAAGTGCGGCCAGCGCCACGACGGTCTGATGCACCTGGTCCCAGGTCGCGGGATAATCGTCGTGGTTGGTCATCACCCAGCCCGCCCGCTTCAGCGCGAGATCGACTTCGCCCTTTTTCGACACGATCCGGATGCGGGTCACTTCGCCGGCATGCGCGGCCAGTCCTGGGAACAATGTTTCCTCGCGATAGCGGGGCGCCGTTTCGCGGGACTGCTCGATGAGCGTGACGACGGCAAGCAGCGACGTCATCACGGCGATGACGGCGAGGATCGCGAGATTGCGCCTGCGGGGGTCTGTGCGGATGAGATCAAACATCGCCCGCGCCCCTCACGCCACGACCGCGCGGGCGCGGCGGCGGCGGCGCAGCACCGCCAGCACGATCGCAAAACCTGCGACCAGCAGCGGCACCAGCGCGATATTGATGAAGGCGAGGACGCTGCCCAACAGGTCGATATTGCCCCGCAGATTGCTTTGGACGTCGCGCAAATCCGTGCGCGTCTGGACGAGCTGTCGCTTGAAGCGTTCGATCTCGGCCTGCTGCTCGCGAGTCAGCGAGAGGTTTGTCGTGGGCTGACCGTTGGTCGAGCCGCCCTGTTCGAGCGCGTGCAGCCGCGCTTCGGTGTCGGTGAGCTGCTGCTTCAACGCGTCGGCCTGTTGCTGGAATTCGGCCTGCGCTTCCGCCTGCATCTTCTGCACGACGACGAAGGGCCGATTGTTCGTCGCCCGCGTGCGCAGCGAAATCAGGTCGTTGGAGCCGGTCAGATTCTCCACCGCGTTCAGCACGAAGGCCGCGTTGTCCGCGAAGGGTGCGGCGAGCTTCTTGCCGTAGAGATTTTCCACATGCACCCAGAATTTGTCGTCGAAGATGTCGCTGTCGGCCATGACGATGACGTTGATCGGCTCTTTGGACATCTTGAGCTGCCCCGGCGTCTTGCTGCCCGGCAATCCGGCGGGGAATGCCGTCTTCACGGGACCTGACACGCGCGCGGCGATGGTGTAGCGCTCGCCCGTTGGCTCGATCTGCGCCATCAGATCCTGCGGGTGCGGATTCATCCGCACTTCCATGGAATCGAGCGGCGACGCTTCGTTCGACGAACTCACCAATGGCGTGAACGTCGTCGTGGCACCTCTGGCCGGCGACAGCGCACCCACGCTGGCGAGATTGAGCGTCTGCAGGCTGGCGGTCACCTGGTCCTTGCCGTCGAAATCCGAACTCGTGAGCTGCAGCCAGATGGGATACAGCACAACAGCGGTGCCGTTGTCGGTCGGCACCTGCACGGCCTGCGCGCGCAGACGGTCGCCCAGAACTTTCGCGGGATTATAGGCAATGCCCCAGGCGCGGAACAATTGCGGAAGGTCCGACGACGACGGCCCGGTCGGTTCGCCGCCCGGCGGTTGCGCCGCGCCCGACAATTCCGACATCGGATCGACGAACACAAGCGCGCGGCCGCCGCCCAGCACGAACTGGTCGATGGCATAAAGCTGCGGCGGCGACAGCGTGCCGGGATGGGCGATCATCAGCACGTCCACGTCGCGGGGAATGCTCGTGAAGTTCATATCCAGCAGCTTCGTCGCGTAGGTCTGGCTCAGCTCCTGATAGATCATGAAGGGCTCTGCCTGACCCTGCATGGCGGCGGCCATTCCGCCCGCGCCGGTGTCCAGCGGCAGGCTCGTGATGATGCCGAGAACGGGTTTCTTGGGCGTCGACAAACGATAGATCAACGACGAGATGTCGTATTCGAGATAGGGCTCGCGGTCCTGCGAGAAGAACGGAACGACTTCCCGCCCGTTGATCGTGTTGGTGCCGACGAGGCCGAAATAGACTGTGTCGCCCGATTCCGTCGGTGCACCGGACAGCCCGTCGGCGGCCGCTTCGTCTTCGGCGGCCGTGAAGGGTTCCGCATCGACATCTTCGACGACGATCTTGCCGTGCGAACGCGCGGCATATTCTTCCAGCAGGTCGTGGACGCGGCCGGCATAGGCGCTGATCTGCGCATACTCCGCCGCGATCTTCTTCGAATAAAAGAATTTCAGCGTGATCGGCTCGTCGAGCTTGGCGATGATGTTCTTGGTGCCCTTGGCGAGCGTGAACGCGCCCGTGGAGGTCAGGTCGAGCCGCTCGGTGGTGAAGGTGGCATCCGTCGCGATGTTGACCGCCACGAAGATGACGGCGGCCAGCAGGATCGCGGCGATGGCATAGGTGCGGCGGGAGAGGGATTTCATCGCGCTCAACCCGTCTTCTTCAGGTCGATGACGACGACATTCGCCGCCAGGAACAGCCCGATCAGCGAGAAGAAGAAGATCACGTCGCGCAGATCGATCACGCCGCTGGAGATCGCGGTGAAATGGGTGAGGAAGCTGAACGAGGAAATCGCATTGATGAGGGCCAGGGGCGCCCAGCTGCGGAACACGTCCAGCACCAGCGGTGCGCCGGAGATCGTGAACAGGAAGCACACCACCACGCTCACCACGAAGGCGATGACCTGGTTGCTCGTGGAAGCCGAAATGCACGCGCCGATCGCGAGATAGCCGCCGGCCATCAGGAGGCTTCCGATGTAGCTTGCCAGGATCACGCCATTGTCGGGATTGCCCAGGAAATTGACCGTGATCCAGATGGGGAAGGTGAGCGCCAGCGCCACGCCGGTAAACGCCCAGGCCGCGAGGAATTTACCGGCCACCGTCGCCCATAGCGGCACGGGCAAGGTCAGCAGCAATTCCATCGTGCCGGTGCGCCGCTCTTCGGCCCATAGCCGCATGGAAATGGCTGGCACGAGGAACAGATAGAGCCAGGGATGGAAACCGAAAAACACCGCCAGATCGGCCACGCCGTTCTCGTAGAAATGGCCGATATAGAATGTGAACGCGCCCATCGCGAACAGGAAGATCACGATGAACACATAGGCGAGCGGGGTGGCGAAATAGGCCGCGAATTCGCGCTTGAAGATGGGCCAGATGGGGCTCATGTGCGGTTCCCCCGCGCGCGCGCCGCATCATGCGTGGTGACGGCGCGGAACACTTCGTCGAGCCGTCCGGCTTCGGCGTAAAGCTCCTTCACATCCCATCTCTCGGACACGGCAAGCGCGCTCACCAGCTCGATCAGGAGCGCGCCGCTTTTCGGAAACGCCGTCAGTTCGGCGAGCCCGTCGGCACGCGTCGTCTGTTCGACGGTGGCGACGCCGGAGAGCGCCTTGAGTTTTGTTTTCGCGCCTTCGGCCCGGGCGACGGGGAGCGCCAGCGTCACCGCATTGTGATGGCGCGAGCGCGCGAGCAGCTCCGCCGGCGTGCCGTCCGCGACGATGCGGCCGCGATCGATGATCACCGCGCGCGTGCAGATCGCTTCAACCTCTTCCAGCAGATGGGTCGAGACGATGATCGCCTTTTCCTTCGCCATCGCGCGCAGGAGTCCGCGCACGGAATGTTTCTGGTTGGGATCGAGCCCGTCGGTCGGCTCGTCCATGATGAGGACAGGCGGATCGTGCAGGATCGCCTGGGCGAGGCCCACGCGCCGCTTGAAGCCTTTGGAAAGCGTATCGATGGGCTGGTCGAGGACAGCATCGAGTTCGGTCTTGTTCACGGCCGCGTCGACGCGCAGCTGAATGTCGGCGCCGCGAAAGCCCCGCACTTCGGCGATGAAGGCGAGGAACTGCCGCGGGGTCATGTCGCCATAGGCGGGCGCGCCTTCCGGCAAATAGCCGATGGC
>JBEKLK010000252.1:0-5569 GCA_050010235.1 Rhizomicrobium sp. | reverse complement strand
CTATCGTTTAGACCCGTCGGGTCCATTATCGCTGTTTCCATCCCCTCTACCCCGAGAACTCAAGATAGTAAAAATAAGGTTAACATAACCGTCACGGAAGTGGAAGTAGATCGCACTCAGGCGGTGTGAAATATTGGCGCAGGCGAACCTCTTCGTGTCTAAGCCCTTGTACCAGCGTTAAATCCCGCACTCCGGAGCACTCGACACGATGGAATTCACCGGCCGATATCTGGTCCCTGCCCCGCTCGACATTACATGGGCGGCTCTGAACGACCCGGAGATTTTGCGCGCCTGCATCCCGGGTTGCCAGCAAATGACCAAGACCGACCCCACGCATTTTGAAGCTGCGGCGACGCTCAAGATCGGGCCGGTCAAGGCGACCTTCAAAGCGAAGATCGAGATGGCCGACATCGATCCGCCGTGGCACTGCACCCTCAAAGGCGAAGGCCAGGGCGGCGTGGCGGGGTTCGCCCGGGGCGAAGCCGAGGTGACGCTGGCGCCCGAAGGGGGCGGCACGGCGCTCTCCTATACGGCCAAAGCTGCAATCGGCGGCAAGCTCGCCCAGATCGGACAAAGGCTGATCGACGGCGCCGCGAAGCAGATCGCCGACGATTTCTTCACCCGCTTTTCCGCCGCGGTCGGCGCGATCCCGGCCGGCACCGATGCAGATGTCCTGGAATCGCATTCGGTGCCGGCAGCAGTCGCCCCGGACGTCAAGCGCGAAGGTCTTGCGCCGGAAATCTGGGTTGTGGGGCTCATCGGCGTGATCGTCATCCTGCTGCTTCTTTTCGGTCTGGTTCTGTAGGCGGCTTGACGCCAGGGGCCCGTTACCGACACTTTGAATGCATCATCCGACGCTTGAAGGGAGTTCTTCATGGCCGTCGTCTCCATGATGGTGAACGGCAAACCCGTTTCCGCAGAGACTGAAGACCGCACCTTGCTCGTCTATTTCCTGCGCGAGCAATTGCGGCTGACCGGTACGCATATCGGATGCGATACGAGCCAGTGTGGCGCGTGCGTCGTCCATGTGGACGGCCGTGCCGTCAAGTCCTGCACGATGTTCGCGGTCCAGGCCGAGGGTGCGGACGTCACCACCATCGAAGGCCTTGCCAAGGACGGCAAATTGCATCCCGTCCAGGAAGCTTTTCGCGAGAACCACGGACTGCAATGCGGTTTTTGCACGCCCGGCATGATCATGACGGCCGTCGACATGATCCGCCGCAAGCCGCAGCTCGATCGCGAAACCATCCGCCATGAACTTGAAGGCAATATCTGCCGCTGCACCGGCTACCACAACATCGTCAGCGCGATCGAGGACGCGTCGCGGCGCATGGCGGGAGGCGCCAAATGATCTCCTATCAATTCGCCTATCGCCGCGCGAAATCCCTGGCCGATGCCCAGGCGCTCTTTGCGAAATCGCCGGAGGCGAAGTTTCTAGCAGGTGGCCAGACCTTGATCCCCACCATGAAAATGCGGCTCGCGAACCCGCCGGAACTCATCGATATTTCCCGGCTCAAGGAATTGAGCTTTGTCCGCGCCGACGAGCGGACGGTCATGATCGGCGCCGGTACGACGCATCACGAGGTCGCGGTATCCGGCGACGTCATGCGCAGGATACCCGCACTTGCTAGGCTCGCGGAAGGCATCGGCGATCCCGCGGTTCGTTACGTGGGAACGTTGGGCGGCTCGCTCGCGAACAACGATCCCGCGGCAGACTACCCCGCTGCCGCGCTCGCGCTTGGTGCTGCCATCAAGACCACGCGCCGCACGATTTCTGCCGACGATTTCTTCGTCGGCATGTTCGCGACCGCACTCGAAGACGGCGAGATCATCACCGAGGTTTCGTTTCCCATCCCCGAACGCGCGGCATATGCCACATTCGACAATCCCGCATCGCGCTACGCGATGGCAGGCGTCTTCGTTGCCAAGTTCGGATCTGGTGTTCGCGTGGCGGTCACCGGGGCGGCGCCATCCGTATTCCGTAATACCGAAATGGAACGCGCGCTGGCGAATTCGTTTTCCGCCGACGCCATCAAGGGTATCAAGGTCGATGCCGGCGGTCTCAACTCCGACATTCACGCCTCGGCCGAATACCGCGCTCACCTCGTCGGCGTCATGGCCGCGCGGGCGGTCAAAGCGACGTTGGAATCTTAGGAGCTTCCTTTGGAAATGGGGTCGTTCGCCTAATTCGGATTCGATGGCCCTTCGCCGGGTCGGCGCGGTGCGCGCGACCGTATCCATTGCGAAAGCAACCACTTCTCGCCGCTCAGCGGCGGGAGGCCCGCATGAAGCGTACGCGTATCGGGCACTCCGGAAGAATCGGTATTGCGGAACATCAATGCGTCGCCCGGACGGCCCTTGTGGCGCCATCCCAGCTTGACGAACTCGGTCTCGCCACCCTCGAAGCCTTCGTTCAGATAGGTCAGAAACGTCATTGTACGCTGGCCCTTTTCGGCGATCTCCTGCTCGAAGAAAGGCTGCTTGGACTCGAAGAAATCGTAATGCTTTCGGAACTCCTGTCCCGGCGCGTAGTGCAGCACATTCGCTTCTTCGAGATGCCGCGGCGTAACCCCCGCCGCTGCGGCGATCCGGGCTTGCAGGATCAACAAAACAAAATCGGCGTCGAGGATGTTGAACTGAACGGCGCTGTTGGTCCTGGCATCGTCGTAATGAACGCCGCCGCGCTCTCGGTCGAAGACCCGTGCGCGGGCGACATTCGGGCGAGCCCGTTCGATCATCCAGGCGCATTCCGCCGGCGTGGCGAAATGTTCGATGATTCCGACATGGGGACCCTCGAACGCGACACGCGCGGAGGCTGGCCTGATCAGAGCGGAAACATCGATCTGTTCGCGCACGCTTCGCCAGATATCAACGGGTGCGGAATCCGTGAGCGATCTTTCCGCCAAATCGCGATCGCTGCAAAAGAGCGCGAGTTGCCGTTGCGCCGGCGACCAACCTCGCCTCGCCGCGCGCTCGAGATAGCCGAGCGCGACGCCCCAATCCGGCAGAGCCCGCGCATCGGCGGCGATCAACACGGCAATGACGGCGTCGGCTTCCGCGTCGCCGGCCTCTGCCGCAGACGCCAGGAGTGCTGCGGCATCCTGCAGCGACCGCTCGCCAGCGCGGCCGACCAGACCCAGTTTGCCGAGAGCCGTCATCGCGGCGCGGTCGCCGTTCTTGGCGGCCTGTCCCAATTCGTCGATGTCGGTTGCCATCATTCCGCGCACCCTGAAACACCCACCAAATCCACAAATGCTTCCCGTTTGCCGGACCGCGGACCGATCTTGCGCTTCGTCCAAGTTGGAACGGATAGTAACGTCTTGCCGCCGCATACGGAAGCCGAAGACACGATGCGCCGGCGTTTGGCACCCGGCGTCCGCCGGGGTTAATCTTTCATTCGAACGACGGGGCTTGCATGCCCGGGAGCACCGATGGATAGCGACGACGTTCTCTCAACCGCCCAGCAATGGCTCGCCTCGGGGCGGAACGTGGCGCTCGGCACGGTTGTGAAGACCTGGGGTTCGGCACCCCGGCCCGCGGGCAGCCAGATCGCCGTGCGCGACGACGGGGCGTTCACGGGCTCGGTCTCGGGCGGCTGCATTGAAGGGGCTGTCATCGAAAGCGCGCAGGAAACCATGCGCGACGGCGCGGTGCGTCATCTCGAATTCGGCGTCAGCGACGAACAGGCGTGGTCCGTAGGTCTTGCCTGTGGCGGCCATATCGAAGTTTTCGTCGAACCGTTGAGCGCAACATGAAACGCACGACGCTCGATGCCCTCAACGACGCGCGACGCGCCAAACGCGCGGTCGTGCGCGCGGTCGATCTTGCTTCCGGCGAGGAGAAGTTGATCGATGTCGCAACGGCCGGCGCATCCGAGCTCGAACGTGCAGCCGTCGAAGCCGCCCGCACGGATCGAAGCGCGCCTTTTGCGAGCGACGGCAGGAACTGGTTTCTGGCCGTCTACAACCCTCCCCTCGATCTCGCGATCGTGGGCGCGGTGCATATCGCGCAAGTGCTGGCGCAGATGGGCTCGCTGGCAGGCTATGGTGTGCGCATCCTCGACCCGCGCACAGCCTTCGCGACGCCCGAGCGATTTCCAAATATCGCGCTGTCGCATGACTGGCCGGATGAGGCATTGGCGAAAGCGCCGCTCGGAACGCGCAGCGCGCTCGTGGCGCTGACCCATGATCCCAAGATCGACGATCCGGCACTGTCGGCAGCCCTGCGCGGACCGTGCTTTTATATCGGCGCGCTGGGCTCGAAGAAGACGCATGCGGGCCGTCTGGCGCGTCTCAAGGCTCAGGGATTCTCGGACTCGGAACTCGCGCGCATTCATGGGCCGATCGGCTTAAACATCGGCGCGCGTTCGCCAGCAGAAATTGCGATTTCGATATTGGCTGAAATGACGCTGCGGCTGCGCACGGACGGCGAGTGGGAGCGTATCGCCGCCCGCACGACAGCCTGAACGGAGCTTAGTGCCCCGATCCCTGATTTGACGCGTAACGCCTGGTCCGCGAACTCATCATCTCGTCGGCCGTTACGGTCCCGTCATTGTTCTTGTCGAGACGCGCAAACAGTTTTTCATCCGGCGCCGCGTATTCCTGCAAGGTCAGCTTGCCGGAACGGCTCGTGTTCAAACGCTCGAACACATGGGAATAAATATCGCGCGCCCGCGACTGTTCGAGGGCATAGAACTGATCGAACGTCATCCAGCCGCCTTTGGACCCACTCGCGAATTCCTGCGAGACGGCCTTGTCGAGTTCGGCGCGAGTCACCTGGCCGTCATTGTTGAGGTCGGCTTCGTGACAGAAACTGCCTCTGCCGCGCCCGCCGCTGCCACTCCCCCCGCGATGCCGGCCGCCCGAAACGTTGGCGGATTGCGCGTTCGTCGTACGCGGTTGGGCATTATTTTGCGAAAAACTTCGCGATGACGTGCTGCACGACACGGTGCCCGTCCCGTCGCGATCCATGGCTTCGAACCGGGCGCGTTCGGGCGCGGCGTATTCCTCGAGCGACAGCTTGCCGTCGCCGTTCCAGTCCATGCGGTGGAACATCTCGGTGACCCGTTGGCGCAAATCCTTCAGATGTCCGTTGACGAATTGGTCTTCGGTCATGGTGGGCGCGTTGCCGGATGCCGCCATGAACTGAGCGGCAAGCGTCCGGTTCAGTTCGTCATGCGTGACCTTGCCGTCCTTGTTGATGTCGAATTCGCCCAAGAATCGCTCGGCCAGACGGCCCCGGCCGTAGCTGGCGCCGAAATCCGAACTGGCCCTCGACGAGGCGCCGGGTAGGTCGTTCGAGCCCGACATCTGGGCGATGGCGACGCCCCCGCCCACGATCAGTGCGGCCCCGAACAACAAGGCATAACGTAGTGGATGTTTCATTGTAGTCCCTCCAGGTGGCGCTCCCGCTGCACCCGAACTTGATAAATGCGGCCCGTCGCGAATATTTGTCGACGACCCCGTAACTTCGTCTCAAAGTGCAGCCCAGTCCGGGATTGCGGAGAAGAATTGACACAAATTCGAATTGCAGTGGACGCCGGGAAAAAGCATCCTGTCCCCGGGATCGA
>JBEKLK010000251.1:0-5630 GCA_050010235.1 Rhizomicrobium sp. | reverse complement strand
TGCGATCAGCTCGGCCAGTTTCGTCGTCGTGGATGAAAGTTCGATAGGCGCCACGACGCGATTGACCAGGCCGATGCGCTGGGCGTGTTCCGCCGAGATCATTTCGCCGGTCAAGAGCATCTCCATTGCGGCTTTGCGCGAGACATTGCGCGACAGCGCCACCATCGGCGTCGAGCAGAAGAGCCCGATATTCACGCCCGGCGTTGCGAACCGCGCCGCAGTCGAGGCGACAGCAAGATCGCAACTTGCAACAAGCTGGCAACCGGCCGCCGTGGCGACGCCCTGCACCTCTGCGATCACTGGTATTGGATGGCGTACGATCGTCTGCATCAGCTTCGAGCATTGCGCGAACAGAGCCGCGAAGGCCTCCTTGCCGCGATCGGTGTCCTTGCGGCGCGCCGTCATCTCCTTGAGGTCGTGACCGGAGGAGAAGGCGGGGCCTTCCGCGCCAAGGATGATTGCGCGGATCGCTTTGTCTGGCGCCGCCGCGTCGAACGCGGCCTGAAGAGCGGCCATCAGTCCTTCGCTTAACGCATTGCGCGCGCCCGCGCGGTTGAGCGTCAGCCGAAGGATTGCTCCACTGCGCTCGGAGAGGACGAGGGGCTCCACGGGAGGCCCGGAGGGAAGTGCGCTCATGATTCGCAATGTAAGCCGTTCGCGCCCGCTTGCCAGTCCCGTATGAGGTATCATGATACCGTATACCGGAATCCCAGCAAAAAAGCGCCTTTCCGCTTGACACTCGCGCATCACCCCCGTACACGCCGCACCGGATCGAAATTCCTCCCGGAGCTTGGGATATGAAAACCTACTCGGCCAAAGCGTCCGAGATCGACAAGAAGTGGGTCATCATCGACGCCGAAGGGCTCGTGGTCGGCCGGCTTGCTTCGCTGATCGCGATGCGCCTCAGGGGCAAACATAAGCCCGATTATACGCCCCATATGGATGGCGGCGACTTCGTGATCGTCGTGAACGCGGCCAAGGTGCTGCTCACCGGCGATAAGCTGAAGAAAAAAATCTACTACCATCACACGGGATATATCGGCGGCGTGAAGGAACGCACCGCCGGAGCGATCCTGGCGGGCAAGTTTCCGGAGCGGATCGTGGAGAAAGCCGTGCAGCGCATGCTGCCGCGCGGACCGCTCGGCCGTCGCCAATTGTCCCATCTGCGCGTCTATGCCGGCGCCGAGCATCCGCATGAGGCGCAGCAGCCCACGAAGGTGGATATCGCGGCGATGAATCCCAAGAACACGAACTACCGTATGACGAAGGCGGCCTGATCATGGCGGAAGATGTCAAAAGCTTCGGCGATCTGAAGACCACGCTGATCAAGGCGAAGGTGCCTGAGAAGGCCGAGCCCGGCGAACAGCCGAAATCCAATCGCGACTCCAAGGGCCGCGCTTATGCGACCGGCAAGCGGAAGAACGCCGTCGCGCGCGTCTGGATCAAACCGGGCATGGGCCGCATCATGGTCAACGGCAAGGAAGAGAAAGTCTATTTCGCGCGGCCCGTGCTGCGCATGATCCTGCGCCAGCCGCTGATCGCGGCCAATCGCGACGGTCAGTTCGACGTGATCTGCACTGTCGTGGGCGGCGGATTGTCCGGCCAGGCGGGTGCCGTGCGCCAC
Organism: Rhizomicrobium sp.; assembly: GCA_050010235.1. Lineage (GTDB taxonomy): Bacteria > Pseudomonadota > Alphaproteobacteria > Micropepsales > Micropepsaceae > Rhizomicrobium. Next base: position 4,006 of record JBEKLK010000251.1, on the reverse strand, counting down.
GGCATCTCGAAGGCACTGATCTCCTACGAGCCCGCGCTGCGTCCGACACTCAAGCTGGGCGGCTTCCTCACACGTGACAGCCGCGTCGTCGAGCGCAAGAAGTATGGCCGTCCGAAGGCGCGCCGCAGCTTCCAGTTCTCGAAGCGCTGATCTTCGGGTTCGAATTTGTCGAAACGGCGGCCCACAAGGTCGCCGTTTTGTTATCGGCAGCCGGCCCCGATATGCTCGAACGACGAGAGCGGTTGAGGCTTGGTCCGCCCCTATTGGCTGTTGCCAGGTGTCACATTATGCCTGATCGCGGGCACGACGAATGCGTCGGTGCTGCTTGTCGAGGTCGCAAAGTGACGGGTTGATTTGATCGCGCCCAGACTCGCGTGACGATTTTAACGATGTAATCCAGCCTACGCTCGGGGGTGGTGCGACACGAGGGAGCCATCGGTCGGTCGGCTTGGCCGCAACGGTGCATTGCAACATGCGGGGCCCCTAGCTATCCCAGGTTATTCTATCATTTGAAATCAGCCGTTTAGAGAGAATGAGAGGCGCTTTTTTACCATTAATAGATCGTTACATGGCTTCCATAGAAATGCCGAATGGTCTATGAATCCCCGGTCCAGAGTTGTCTGGGTGCTAATCAGGGGAACCACACGATGAACAAGTTGAAGACAGCGCTGTACGGCGCTGCGATGGCCGGTTGCTTGATCGCAGCCACGACATCGGCAAATGCCGAACGTATCGGCAATTTGACGATGGTCGGCGCGGCGCAGTCCGGCGTCCAAGTTCACTTCGATGTCATGTTGCCGCTGCGCAACGTGAGCGGGCTTGAGGCTTTGGTGAAGGCGCAGAGCGATCCGTCGTCTTCGCAATATCACAAATGGCTGACTCCGGCTCAGTTCGGCGCACAGTTTGGCCCCAGCAAGGCGACCCTTGCTAGCGTTGCGTCCTACCTCACCTCGCGCGGTTTCACTGTAAAGAAGATTTACACGCGCAGCATACGTGTGATCGGAACGACCGACCTGGTTTCGAAGAATTTCGGTGTGCACCTGATGTCGGCCCGCGCTGACGCCGGCACGACGCATATCGTCACCAACGACACCTTCACGCTTCCTTCGGCGCTTTCCAGCGCCGGCGCGCAGATCTTCAGCTTCTCGCCGCATGTCGCGAAGGTGTACTCGACAAAAATCAATGTCGGTAAGCCGCTTTCCGGCAAGACACGCAACGCCGGCAACGCCAACAAGACTTTGCAGGGTTACGCCTCCAACACGGCTCCGTCGTCCCCGCTCAATCGGTACAGCGCCACGGGCGGATATTTCTTCGACGATATGAAACAGGCCTACAACTATCCGGCCAACAATGCGACGGTGAAGGTCAACGGTGTTGCAACGCCGTTTAACGGCACCGGCGCCACCATCGCCGCGTTGATGTCGAGCAATATCGACGCCACCGACATCCAGAATATGTTCGATTTTGAAGGCTGGTCGACGATCACCGGCACTCCAGATCCGACCTTAGAGGGCGTCTTCTGTGTCGAAGACTGCGCAGGCTTCGGCGGCGACGCTTCGGCAGAGGCGTCTCTCGACACCCAGATGGAAATCGGCGGCGCGCCAGGCGCCAATGTCGTGCTGGTCGACGTACCCGACCTGTCAGACGGGAGCATCTCCGCCGGCTATATCGACGTCGATGAATACAATTTCACGGATGTCATCAGTTCGTCGTTCGGCGAATGCGAATTGTTCTATACGAAGAAGTACAATGGCGGGCAGGACTATACCGGCGTGCTCAAGTCCGAGCATGAGCTGTTCCTGCAGGGCAATTCCGAGGGCATTACGTTTCTGGCCAGCTCGGGCGATTCCGCCGGCAAGGAATGCCCGAACCTGGCGACCTTCGTTGGCGGCGGCCCTGCCAAATACGTACCTGGCGTTTCGGTCCCTGCGGCCGATCCCAATGTGACCGCAGTCGGCGGAACGAACCTGGTTACGAATTATGTCGAAGGTTCGCTGACCTCTTCCTACGCCGGCGAAAATGCCTGGGCCGATCAGTGGCCGGGCGATTACGGTCTGAACAATGGCTGGTGGGGTGCGGGCGGCGGTTATAGCGTGATTTTTAGCGCGCCCAACTATCAGTCCAACGTAACCACAGGATCGACCGGAGGGCGTGCGTTGCCGGATGTCGGCATGCAGGTCGGCGGCTGTCCCTATGGCGCGACCGACTATCATCCCAAGCCCAACGTCTGTAACGGCAACGGCGACGCCGTTGACGGCAATGGCAACAACCAACGCAGCTTCGTATGGGTGTCCATCGGTGATCCGTCCAACGATCCGGACGATCCGGGCTATTTTGAGGGGTTGATCGGCACCAGCGTTTCCTCGCCGGAGTTCGCTTCGGTGGTGGCGCTTTTGGTCGAGAGGAACGGCCGCATGGGTGATCTCAACCCGTATTTGTATCATCTGGCCGCGGTACAGGCAGGCGGTGGCGCGACAGCGTTCCACACCAACATCCCCGGCTATAACGGGGTCGTAGCGACTGACCTGAACAGCACCTATAGCCTTTCGGTCGGCGTGGGTACGCCGGTCGTCACGACATTGATCGGCAGGCCGAACGCGGCACCAGCCGGCACCCCGCAGACGATTTCGAATCCGTAATCGTTCGCGAAATCGAGTACAGCGCCGGGCAGGATCTTCCTGCCCGGCGTTTTTGTATCTGTCGAGATCATGCCTTTTGTGTCTATTGTCACCGCTTCTGTGCAAGATTCCTACGGAGTATGTTCGCCTGACCCAGTGTTAGCTGGAAACAAATCAGGGGAACCACACCATGAACAAATTGAAGACGGCGCTGTACGGCGCTGCGATGGCCGGTTGCTTGATCGCAGCCACGACGCCGGCAAGTGCCGAACGCATCGGCAATTTGACGATGGTTGGCGCGGCGCAGTCCGGCGTCCAAGTACACTTCGATGTCATGTTGCCGCTACGCAATGTGAGTGGGCTTGAAGCTTTGGTGGCAGCGCAGAGCGATCCGAAGTCTTCCCAATATCACAAATGGCTGACGCCGGCTCAGTTCGGCGCGCAATTTGGCCCCAGCAAGGCGACCCTTGCCAGCGTTGCCTCGTACCTGACCTCGCGCGGATTCGCCGTAAAGAAGATTTACACGCGCAGCATACGTGTGATCGGAACGACAGACCTGGTTTCGGCGAATTTCGGTGTGCACCTGGTGACCGCCCGCAGTGACGCCGGCACGACGCATATCGTCACCAACGACGCTTTCACGCTTCCTTCGGCGCTTTCCGGTGTCGGCGCACAGATCTTCAGCTTCGCACCGCATGTCGCGAAGGTGTACTCCACGAAAATCAATGTCGGTAAGCCGCTCTCCGGCAAGACGCGCAACGCCGGCAATGCCGACAAGACGTTGCAGGGCTACGCCTCCAACACGGCCACATCGTCGCCGCTCAATCGGTACGGCGCCACGGGCGGATACTTCTTCGACGATTTGAAACAGGCCTACAACTATCCGGCCAACAATGCGAACTGGAAGGTCGACGGCGTTGCAACACCGATGAACGGCACCGGCGTCACCATCGCCGCGCTGATGGACAGCGACGTGCTCGACGCCGATATCCAGAACATGTTTGATTTTGAAAACTGGTCGACGGTCTCCGGCAACCCCGATCCAACACTTGCAAGCCGGCTCTACGTGAATGGCGGTTCAGCCGACAACTACGACTTTGAGGAAGCTTCGCTCGATACCCAGATGGAGATCGGTGGCGCGCCGGGCGCCAATGTCGTGCTGGTCGACGTACCCGACCTGTCGGCTGGCAACGTCTCCGCGGGATATATCGACATCGACGAATACAATTTCACCGATGTCGTCAGTTCGTCGTTCGGTGAATGCGAGTTGTTCTTTACGAAGAAGTACAACGGCGGCCAGGACTACACCGGTATACTCAAGTCCGAGCACGAGCTGTTCCTGCAGGGCAATTCCGAAGGCATTACGTTCCTTGCAAGCTCAGGCGATT
>JBEKLK010000250.1:0-5670 GCA_050010235.1 Rhizomicrobium sp. | reverse complement strand
ACCTGTTTCAAGTCGACTGCCGACTCCTGGACGAAGTCGTAGCTGCCCGCTCGGCGCGAGAGCAGATCCGCGATATGTTCCTCGATTTCGAGGCGGCGAAGGTCGGGCAGATCGGGTGACGATTTGAGCAGAACCTGCTCGGCCATGATCTCCTGCGTCGCGTCGAAGACCTCGTCCATGGGCATGGCTAGACTCAGCACCACGCAGTGAATCCATGCCCGCAGCACGGCATCGCGGATATCGAACAGGCTTTCCCGATTGCGGTCGTAAATGTCGATCTCGCGGCGGGCCGAGCGCAACAGTCGCAAGGTCAGCGGCCCGAATGGTTCGCCGCGCCCATAGGCTTCGTGGGTGAGGTTGAGAATGATGCCCAGCATCGACAGGAGTTCCGCGAAGAGGATAGCCGCGTTTCGTTCCCGCCGGCGATGTTCGAGATGACGTTCGAGCTGGGTCGCGCAGAAGCCTCCGCCCGTGGCCAACAGCGCACCGAGAAGAACGGTCCACACGGCGCTCATATTGCCCAGAAAGTCATAGGTCTCGGGACGCATCGAATCTCCCCCGCAGCGAAGCGGCGAGGGATGATAGCAGCCGGCCCGTCTTCGACGGGCATGGCCGATTGACGCCCACGCTCATGGAAGACGGCACCGTCGAACGGAACCGGCTGAAGTCGGCGGTCGAAGAGTGCTAGGGTATCTTCGGAATTCCCGCGCGGATCGCGGCGTCAGGACGAAAAGATGCAACCCTTCATCGCCAGCGTGGCGCAACTGGCCTCGGTGCCCTTCGATCCGGCGGCGTCGGCCGAGAAGGCTGCCCAATGCATTGCGCGCGCGGGTCGCGAAGGCTCGAAGCTGCTGGTGTTCCCGGAGGCATATCTCGGCCTCTATCCGAAGGGGGCAAGTTTCGGCGCGGTGGTGGGCGCGCGGTCCCGCGAAGGACGGGTCGCTTTTCAACGCTATTTCGAAGCCGCCGTCGATGTTTCCGGCCCCGAAACGGCGCTGATCGCAGAAGCCGCGCGCGAAGCGGGGATGTTTGTCGTCATGGGCGCGATCGAGCGCGCCGGCGGCACACTTTATTGCACCGCTTTGTTCTTCGACGGCGCGAAGGGGCTCATCGGCAAGCACCGCAAACTGATGCCGACGGCGGCCGAGCGCCTGATCTGGGGTTTCGGCGACGGGTCCACGATGCGGGTATTCGATTCCAGTCTCGGGCGCGTGGGCGCCGTCATCTGCTGGGAAAACTACATGCCGATGCTGCGCATGCATATGTACAGCCAGGGCGTAGCGGTTTATTGCGCGCCGACGGCCGACGATCGCGAAACCTGGTTGCCGTCGATGCGCCATATCGCGCTCGAGGGCCGCTGTTTCGTGTTGACGGCCTGCCAGCATATAAGCCGCGGCGCATATCCCGACGATTACGAGTGTTCGCTCGGCAACGATCCGGCAACCGTGCTGATGCGCGGCGGCAGCGCCATCGTCGACCCGCTGGGCCATGTGCTGGCCGGTCCGGATTTCACGGGCGAGGCCGTGCTGTCGGCGGAAATCGATCCCGGCCAAAGCGCACGCGCCAAATACGATTTCGACGTGGTCGGACATTATGCGCGGCCGGACATTTTCAGTCTGGCCGTGAACGAGGCCCCCATGCCGGCCGTTTCGTCGAAGAGCTGATCGCGCGCAAGATCGCGGGAAGAGGAGCAAACAATGGCCGAGGACTGGTCCAATCTCGCGGGCGAATTGGATCGCCTGCTCAAGCTGCGCTCCATCGTGTTCGGCATGAAACTGTTCGAACGCCGCGAGGACATGGAGGCGATCGCGAAAATCCGCCGGCCGCAATCCATCCACACGCTCGATCAAATCGTGGGACAGGCTTCCCGGCTTGGCTGGACTGTAGGGATCACGTCGGACGATCTGGTGGGCGCGCAATGCCGTGCCGTCGTGGGGCTCGGCAACGCGAAGACCGACGCCTGGAAATCCGGGCAGCACATGACGGGCGTCTGGTTCAGCACGGTTGAAGACGCCGGCGCCCATCAAAGCGCCATGCATTGCGTGCCGGACGGCCGCTTCGATGCGCTGGCCGTGGCTCCCTTGGCGAGCGGCAAGCTCGATCCGCCCGACATTGCGCTTTTCTATGCGACGCCGGGCGCCATGATCTATTTCATCAACGGGCTGCAATGGTCGGGCTACAAACGCTTCGACTGGAGCGTGGTGGGGGAGTCGGCCTGCGCCGATTCCTGGGGCCGCGCGCTCTCGAAGCGCGAGCCGAGCCTGTCGATTCCCTGTTTTGCCGAGCGCCGCTATGGCGGCGTTTTGGACGACGAGATGCTGATGGCAGCACCTCCCGAATATCTGTCGAAGGCGATCGCAGGCATGAAGGCGCTGGCGAAGAACGGTTTCCGCTATCCTTTCCCGCAATACGGCATGCAGCAGGATGTCCGCGCCGGCATGGCCGTGAGCTACACCGACCGCAAATAGCGCGGGCCTGCCCTGTGGACTCCACAATCGCAAACTGAGGATAGTAAGGCATGACTGAGCCGCTCCCCGCCCGATCCCTGACGGACCTGGTATCGGCCGGGGTGTTATCCGCAGCGACCCCGGAGCTTCACGCCGTCGCGTCGCAATATTCCGTTTCGATTACGCCCGCGATGCTTGCGCTGATCGATCCTGCCGACACGCATGATCCCATCGCCGCGCAATTCGTGCCCTCGATCCATGAACTGTCGGTGCATCCCGAAGAGCGCATCGATCCTATCGGGGACGACCGCTACACGCCGGTCGAAGGCATCGTCCACCGTTATCCCGACCGGGTGCTGTTGAAGCTTCTGCTCACTTGCCCGGTTTATTGTCGATTTTGTTTCCGGCGCGAGCAGGTCGGTCAGTCTGGCGGAATGCTGACGACGGAGGCGCTCGATCGGGCACTGAACTACATTCGAATGCATCCCGAGATTTGGGAGGTCATTCTCACCGGCGGCGACCCATTGATGCTGTCCAACCGGCGACTTGCCGAGGCCATAGCCCGACTCAACGAGATCGATCATGTCAAAGTCCTGCGCATCCATACGCGCGTGCCGGTCGTCGAGCCGGCGCGCATTACGCCGGAATTGACCGAGGCGCTGCGCGGACGGGCGCCGGTTTATGTTCTGCTTCACTGCAATCATGCACGCGAACTGACTGCGAACGCGCGCGCTGCCTGCGCGCGCCTGGTCGATGCCGGCATTCCTATGCTCTCGCAAAGCGTATTGCTCCGCGGCGTCAACGACACCGCCGAGAGTCTGGAAAGCCTGATGCGCGCGTTGGTCGAGAGTCGGGTCAAGCCGCACTATCTTCATCATTGCGATCTCGCGCACGGCACCAGTCATTTTCGCGTGCCGATCGCCGATGGACAGGCTTTGCTGGCCGCCGTGCGCGGCAATGTATCGGGCCTGTGTCAGCCGACTTATATGCTCGATTTGCCCGGCGGGTCCGGTAAGGTGCCTATAGGGCCGGTCTTTGCGCTCAAGAGTGATGAGGGTTGGACAGTCGAGGATTTTCGCGGGCATCTCCACATATATCCCGACTTCGGATCGGATGACGCCGCTTCGATCTGATCGCAAGACTCGTTTCGGGGTAATCGGATATCGTTCAGGCGGATGATCGTATCTCGCGGACGTCGCTGCGGCGCGTTCTATTGGAGCGTCTTGGCGACGGTCGCCACCGGCGCAGACGCCTGCGCCACGTCGAATTTGAGCCGCCCGATCAGGCGGCCGTCTTCCGTACGGATGTCCACGCGCCAGTCCCCCGGCTTGGGATTGGACTTGATCGAATAGGCGCGGTAGCCGCCGTCGCGCCCGCCATTGATCGGAAATGCCACCACCGATTCCGTCACCCAGTGAGAGCGGGCGGGATCGAACCATTGCCAGCGATGCGCGATGCACGTTGTCAGTTTGATGGGCGCGAAAACTGCGCTATAAAGATAGAGCGGTTGGCCGGGCAGCACATGCTCGACCGCGGGCTCGAGACCGGCCGAGTTGTACCAGGTCTGCGGCTCGGCGGTCGCATTATAGACCGCCCCTTCATGTTTCATGGTGTGGTAGACGCCCACATTGGCGAGCGCCAATGGCAGCGGCGGCAGGATATCGAGAAAATAAAAGGCGTTCATCGCGGCGAAGATGCCCGCGGCGCCCAACAGAAGTTGGGGGCGCGATTGCCGAAAGCGCTCGGCACCGGTGGATTTCAGGAGCCGCAGGAACAGCAGAAACACCGCCGCCGCGATCACGCCGCTGGCGATGAAGGTCAGCCGTCCGATGCTGCGGGTGAACACCGGCACCACGAAGATCGAATAGGAGTAGATCGCGAACAGCAACAACAGCGACGAGAAGACGAGCCGCGAGTGATATTTCCGAAACGTCTCGTTGCCGATGAGGAAGCCCGCGAGCAGCAGAACGAACGGCCAGGACGCCGCCATCGCAGCGCTGCGCGAATAAAAAACAAGGAACCCGCTCCACAGACTTCCAAGCGCAAACTGCGTCGCCACGGGCAGAAGCATCCGGAATCGGCTGGGGACAGGCTCTGCCGGTTTTGGCGCCTCAACGACCGAAGCGCCGGCTTCGTTGGTTACGGTGACGCTTGCGACGGCTTCACCAGCCACCTTGTCTCCAGCCGCAGGCGCTGCGGTCTTGGCGTGTTTCAGGATGGGGATGAAGGGTTGGCGCCGGCGCGGCGTCTGCAGCGCCAACTTAACGGGCTGCGCTTTTTCGCGGTCCGCGCGGGTCTCCAGATAATGGCCGATCGCGATGGTTCCGGCCGCCAGGCTCAGATAGCCGCAGAAGACGATATTCGCCGCCGGGCGATCGACGCGTCCGAAGGCGAAATTGTCGATTCCGAAACCGGCCACCATCGCCGCCGCGGAAAAATGCGCCTGATAGCGCTTGTAGATCGCCAGCCCCGGCGCCACCGCATCCTGCAAATGTCGTATCGACAAAACCACGCTGACAACCCCTGGGCCCGAAGGCCTATCAATCAGGCCATTTCTGGCATTTTCTTGACGGAGAGGCCTGCGACACGCTGCCGTCCGAAATGCTTATATGACCCGGCGACTATCGACATCGTTAAGGGCAATCAGGGGAGAGAACCGTGAAAATTTCATTGACCGGGCGCGTGGCGCTGGTGACGGGCGGTGGACGGGGCATTGGGCGCGCAATTGCGCTCGCTCTGGCGGACGCAGGCGCCGACATCGCCGTGAACTACCGGCGCGACGAAGGCGCCGCCAAAGCCGTCGTGGCCGAAATCGAAAAGCTGGGCCGCAAGGCGCGGGCCTATCATGCGTCCGTCGAGAACTGGGACGAGGATGTTGCGATGGTCGCCGATGTGATCCGCGATTTCGGCTCCATCGGTATCCTCGTCAACAACGCCGGCATCGCGAGCCGCGGGCAATCGGTGGCCGACACCGATCCGGCCGAGATGGAACGCGTCCTGCGCGTGCATGCCTTCGGGCCGCACTATCTTGTCAAGCTGGTCCTCCCGCATATGCGCAAGGAAAAGCGCGGCGACATCATCATGATCTCCAGCGTCGCAACGCGGTCGATGGGTGCGAACGGCGCACCTTACAACATGGGCAAAGCCGCGATGGAGGCGCTGGCACTCACGCTGGCCAAAGAAGAGCGCGCGCACGGCATCCGCACCAACATCGTTGCCCCCA
>JBEKLK010000249.1:0-5679 GCA_050010235.1 Rhizomicrobium sp. | reverse complement strand
CGGCGGGATAATTCGTCCAGATGTCGAGCGTCAGCACGTTTCCGTTCGGCAGCAGATTATAGCCTTGCTCATCCTGGTAATTGCCGCCTGCAGTGGGAGCGCCGGTGTTGGACCAGGTCATCGACGCGGGGTCGAGCAACGCATCGGCGGCCGGATAGGCGCAGCAAGCCGCCTGCAGGTACAGGCCATTGGGCAGCATCGTGCTCTCCGCATCGCCGATCATGGTCCAGCTGCTGCCGGCCGGAGGGTTGACCGCCGTCCAGACATTGGTGACGGGATTGTAGACGGCGCCTTCGTTGGTCCAGACGCCGCTGTTGCTGCCGTTATATTCGCCGCCCATGATGATCACGCGTCCGTCCGGAAGCACGGCCGAGGAGTGATATTGCGGGGCGTAGTGTTTCGTGCCGATGACGGGAAGCGAAGCGATCTGCGACCACGTTCCGTCGGCGTAATTGCCATTGATGTCCGGAGTCAATTTGTACCAGTCAGGCGTATCGCAGCTCGCCACGATCACGGTACCGTCGGACAAGAGCAGCGGATTGCACAATCCTTGAAACGGCGCGGTCGTCACGTCCTGCCAGGTGCCGCCCGTCAGACGGCTCGTGACCGACGAGGATTGATGCGTCGCGCCGCGCGGCGTCTCCGCCGGACGCCGAGGCAGGTTCGCAAGCAACTGCGTCCACTCTGCCGGATGACTTTGATAGAATTTCATTTTGGGGGCAGACAGCGGCGGAAGGACCGGGTCCAGAAGGGCCGGGCTCGCGGGCTGCGCAAACCCCGCCGGAGCCGTCGCAAGCGCCGCGATAACGACACCGATGCTCAACACCGGCCGCAGAATCCATGAACTTGTCATTGTTGACCCCCTCAAAACTTACGCTTCGGACCGTCGCGATCCCGGTCCATCATAGCAATGCCAGCGGCGTGTTGGGAAGGCGAGCGCCGGTTGTCGCCTTGGCTTCCTTTATCGGCCCGCCGCCTTGCGGAATTCGAAGTCCTTCGGGTCCGGCGCGCGGGTGCGAGCCCAGTATTCCACCAGCGGGAAGGGCCAGTTCTGCGCCACTCGCCCTTTCGCGTTCTTGTACCAGCTCGTCACCTGCGGCACACCCCAGGCCATCTGTTTGTTGCCGGCGTCGATCTTCTCGTTGAACGCATCGTGGATGTCGCGCCTGGGCTCCATCGCCGCATAGCCGTTTTCGAGCAGGGTCTCGATGCAGCCCATGATGTAGCGGATCTCGCACTCCGAAAAGAAAATGATGCTGCCGTTCACGACGATGTTGGTGTTGGGGCCGTACATGCAGAAGAGATTCGGGAAATTGGGAATCGTGATGCCCAGATAGGCGCGCGCATCGCCGTCCCATTGTTTGTGCAGATCGACGCCCCCGCGGCCCTTGAACGTCATCGGTGACAGGAAGCGGCTGGCGTGGAATCCCGTGCCGTAGATGATGACGTCGACCTTGTATTCCGTGCCGTCCTTCGTCTTCACGCCGTTAGGCGTGATTTCGACGATGGGATCGACGATAAGCTCGACATTCGGGCGGCGCAGCGCCGCGAGCCACACGCCGTTGTCGCGCACGGTGCGCTTGCCGCCGGGCGGGTAGGTGGGGACGACCTTCTTGAAGAACGCGTCGTCGCCGCCGGATTGCGACTGGATATATTGCGTGAGCACGTCGCGCAGGAAATCATTGGCGGCACTCACGGAATCCTGGCGCACGGTCCAGGCGGGATCGGCCTGCACGGCCGCATAGATGCCGTCCGTCAGCATCCAGAACATCCAGAAGCGATACCATTGCGCATAGAAGGGCACGTGCTTGAGCAGCCATTTCTGCCCTGCACCGACATCTTCGTGATAATCCGGTGCGGGGCCGAGCCAGGGCGCGGAGCGCTGGAACACAAACATCTGCCCGACCTTGGGTGCGGTCTCCGGTACGAACTGGAATGCGCTCGCGCCGGTGCCGATCACGGCCACGCGTTTGCCCGCGAGATCGAGCCCATGATTCCAGCTGGACGAATGGAACGAGATTCCCTTGAAGGTCTCGACGCCTTTCACGTCCGGCATTTTGGGACGATTGAGCTGGCCGACCGCAGTGATGATCGCGTTGGCTTCGATTTTCTCCTCGCGTCCGTCCTTGTGGCGCACACGCGAGGTCCAGATCGAGCGCGTCTCGTCGTAAACGGACTCGATCACTTCGGTTTCGAACTTCACCAGCTCGCGGATTCCGTATTTGTCGGCCACGCGGCGGAAATAGGCCCACAGCTTGTCCTGCGTCGAATAATGCTGCGGCCAATCGTAATTCGGCTCGAAGGAATAGGAATAAAGATGGTTCGGGTTGTCGACGCGGCAGCCGGGATAGGTGTTCTCAAACCAGGTGCCGCCCACATCGCTGTTCTTGTCCACGATGACGAACGGAATTCCCGCCTGTTTGAGGCGGATGGCGGCCAGCACGCCCGACATGCCCGCGCCGATCACCAGCACGCGGAAGTCTTTCTTCACGCCCTGGGGAATCGATTTGCCCCAGTGGCCGGCCTTCGGGTCGTCGCCGGTGAGCGCAAGCTCTTCCATCAGGAACGGAACGTAATGTTCCGGAATCTTCGCGCCGGCGACGAAGTCCATCAATTCTCGGATGACGCCTCCCGAAGGTTGCGGCGGCAGCTTCGAGCCCTTCGCGGCAAAGGCCTTCAGCGCGGCGAGCGCGTCAGCCTTGACGCGTTCGCGCTGCTCCGGCGTGAGACTTCCTTGCCCGTCGCCGAAGAAGTCATAAACTGGCTTGATGTCGCCCCGTATCGGGCCCGCGTCGCCCGTCACATGGACGAGGGCCGCCATCAGGGACGGCAGATGCGCCTCTTCGATGGCCTTGGCGATGGCGGCGTCGTCTTCTTTGATCGGCAGGCAGCTGGACATGCGGTTTTTCTCGATCTGGTTGCCTCGGATGACCGGGGCGAATGGCGGTTGGCCGATTGTCTGCTCTCCACAGGCCGGGAATCAAGGCATGCCGCGCGGCCCCGCGATTCTGCTCGCTGCGGTGATATTGGCGGGCGATCCCGCCCTGGCCGGTCCGCCTTTCGCAACCGACGACCCCGAGCCCACCGATACCGGCCATTTCGAGGACTATCTCTTTTCCGACGCGATTCGCGCCGACAACATGACGTCCGGCACCGTCTTGGGGCTCGAAGTGAATTACGGCGCCGCGCTGGACCTTCAGGTCAGCGCCACGATTCCGCTCGATTATCAGCCCGACAATTCCGACAAGACGCAGTTTGGACCGGGTCCTGTCGTGCTCGGAGTCAAATACCGCTTCATCGAAGAGGACGATAACGGCTGGCGGCCGCAGGTCAGCTTCTATCCCTCCATCAATGTTCCGCTGGACAGCCATGAGGGAACGACGAAGACGCAGGCATACCTTCCCATCTGGGCGCAGAAAAGTCTCGGGCCGTGGACGACCTTCGGCGGCGGCGGATACTGGATCAATCCGGGTACGGACGATCACAATTATTGGTTCGCGGGCTGGGCAGTGTTGCGTCGCGTGTTGCCGGACCTGCAACTGGGCGCAGAGATATTCCACCAATCCTCCGACCGCATCGGTCAGCTGAGCCAGACAAGCTACAACGGCGCGTTCCTGTTCGACTTGAACGACAACTGGCACATCGTCGGCTCGGCCGGCAGCGGCCTCGTGCATGCGAGCGCGACGAACCGGTTCTCCTATTACCTCGCACTGGAGTGGACGAAGTGAAGGGATCGACTTTGGAGCGCGGGCGTCTCGCCCGCATCGGTCCGCCAAATCCTTGAACGCAGCGCGCGCCAGCGGCAGCGCATGCGGCGCAGATTTTTGCGAAAATTTTCTCGCGGCAAAATATCCTTGCGATTCAATAGCTTGGCCGGGCGGAGCAGGGCTCCGGAGCCCTGCTAATTGCCCTGCTTTCGGCCCTGCAAAAGTCGTTGGAAGTGCCCCTTCTTCAGCCGCTTGGAGATACGCGTCCGGCTGGAAACCCGGCGCGATCGCGCGGCGTTTCCGTTGCGCGCGTCGCGTATCGCCGGATTGTCCGGACGTCCTGCGCGTGTCGAAGCGGCTCTCTTCCATGCGATCTGCGGTCCACGAAAACGTCCAACATGGCGACCCCAAAGCCCTCGCGCAATCGCACGAAGTCCCGATTCCAAAAAAAGTTGGAACGAAATTCGAATCTTTGGCGAATGCGGCGCGCGAATCTATTGATGGATCAGGAAGTTAGGCACGGGAAAAAAAGATACGGGACGCGAAATCGGTTTCCGGACATTTTCGGTGCGGCCGATTCACCGCTTCTTCCATAGTGGAACAAGCGTTGCCGTATTCATGCGAAGGCGGACTTTGCCGCTGTCACTTGATTGGCCTCTCCCGATGTTTCTCAGGAGCGGCTTGAAGACATGCGTTTTCGGTTGAGCAGCATCAGAGGATTTGGTGTTGGCTCGGCCACTTTCACCAGCGTGTTCACATCGCGATGCCGAAAGGGTTGGGTTCGGCCACGCACCAGCAGCATGGTTTCCTGAATGTAGCTCCAGCTGCCGTCGGGATTGAAGTTCACCTCGATGCGGTGGGAATCGGTGCGGAAGGCTTGCTCCAGAAATGTTGTGGAGCAGATGCCGTAATCCGTGTCGCCGCGCCTGGCGGTCAGCACAAGGCTCGTGGCATCGGGTGTCGCATGACCGGCCGCCATCGCGATCTGGCCCCGCGGGATGGCCAGCGTCTGCAACACCAACCCGGTCGCAGGCTCCCACAACCAGTAACCGACCTGGTCATGGAAGGACGCGTCCTCGTCGGTCGCCAGGATATGGGTGTGATACCGCAGACCGTAGAAAAGCTGCGGGCCGTTCAATTGGTAATCGATCGGTTGAAGGTCGGTCCGTTCGATAAACTCTTTCCGCTCGGGACCTTCCGCCTTGGGATTCAGATCCACGCCCTTGCGGCCTTCCCAGGTGCCGGCGAGCCGGCGCAACGGCCCCAGATTGGCGAGCGTATCGGGGTCGACATGTTCCGGTTCGGCAAAAATATCGTCGGGAATATCAGTCACGTTTCCATGCTCCGCTTCGAAATGAATCCCTCGGAAGGATCGGGCATCAAAGCAACTATTCATTCAATTCGAAAGGGTGCGATGTGGCGACGGGAGTCAAACGAGGTAACAGCTACAACGGGTGGCGGCGGCTACGCTCGGTCATACCGCGAAGGGGAACGCTGCCGCTGTCACCGCAATTGTTTAAAAACCTCATTTGATAGGTCTGCGGCCGTATCGATGATGCAATCCGCCGAGAACGGGCAGCGAAACAGTTGCGCGCCATACACTTCGACGGCCACAGCAATTATAAATTCCCTCACAAAAGGTGGGAGCAAAACTGAAAGCGTGCTCTCCGATGGTGATGTACTAGCTCTTGGCCGTGATTTGGCGACAAGGAGCGTAGCAATGAAAAGCGGAAAGGCACTTCTGGCGGTACTGACGACGTGCTTGAATGGAATGTGACGAAGTACCGCCTGTGTAGTCCTCGCAAATTCCAATCTATTTTGTGGTCGTTGCGTTCGGCGAAGGTTCCGGTGGCGTCCAATTGACGTTGGCTTGCCACTTCGTCGCAAATGGCTGCCCGTTTTTCATCGCAGGACTGTAACGCCAAGAGGATACACACGAGGCGGCTGCATCGTCCAGAAGAGCGCTGCCGCT
>JBEKLK010000248.1:0-5680 GCA_050010235.1 Rhizomicrobium sp. | reverse complement strand
CGCTATCTCAATTACCTCGGCAACACCGTTCGCTGGTAGGCCGCCGGTTACCCGGTTCTCGTGCAATCCATCACCCAGTTGGTTTCCCAGCTGCGTCCCTCGTCGGCGGAAAAAGCCTGCTCCCAACGGCAGGATCGCGGCGTGATGCGCGACCACAGAAACCGCACCTTGATCGGTCGGCCTTCGAAGCTGTCGTCTGCCAGAAAGGTCCCGACGCCGTCCGCAAAGCCACCCAGCATCGGCGCCTCGAGCCGATGAGGGTTGCGGCCATCGAGCCACCAGATCGCCCATTTCTGCGTTTCCGGATCGAATGCGCGTAAAGTCGCGGCGCGGTAGGTTCCGCCCGGTAGTTCCAGGGTGGTGTCGTCGACATTGCCGAGGCCGCCCAGCAAAGGTTGCGCGGTCGTACTGCCTGCAAATTCCTCCCAATGATCGCACTGCGCCAACCGCTCTTTCAGCCGCCGGTGATGCACGCGCCACGAGCCGAAGAAAAAATCGAAATCGTGGGCAGGGGATTTTTGGTCTCGGTCATTCATGGCGCGACTTCCGGTGGTTGCAGGCGAGGGTATAACCGCATTAACATGACACCGAATGTCATGTATTGGCGCCCAGCCGAAAAATGCTTGCGAGCCGTCTCCTGTCGATCCTGATGCTGCTGCAAACCCGCGGACGCATGAGCGCGACCGAGTTGGCCGGGCAGTTCGAGGTTTCGGTCCGCACGATCTATCGCGACATCGATCAACTGAGCGCGGCCGGCGTTCCGGTTTTCGCGGATCGCGGCCGCAGCGGCGGCTTTCAATTGCTGGACGGCTATCGCACGAAATTGACCGGACTCACCCAATCGGAAGCCGAGACGCTTTTTCTCGCGGGACTTCCGGGACCTGCCGCCCAATTGGGCCTGGCGGAAATTCTCGCCACGGCGCGGCTCAAGCTCATGGCTGCGCTCCCCGCCAATGTCCAGCCGCAAGCCGAACGCATCGCCGCGCGCTTCCATCTCGATCCCACGGCATGGTTTCGCGGTGCCGATCCGCTCCCCTCGCTGCAGGTCGTCGCGCGCGCGGTCTGGAGCGGGCACTACCTCAATCTGCGCTATCGCCGCGCGGGCCAATCGGATGTGCAACCCCACAAGCTTGGCCCGCTCGGCCTCGTGCTCAAAGGCGGTATCTGGTACCTCGTCGCGCGCAGCAGGAATTCCATCCGCACCTATCGCGCCTCGAATATCCACGATGCGGAGATCAGCGACGAGGTGTTCCCGCGGCCTGCGGAATTCGACCTGGCGGGCTATTGGAAGAAGGCATCGCGGGATTATGAGGTCGGCATCTACCGTGAGCAGGCCGATGTTCGCCTTTCGCCGGACGGCCTGGCGCGGCTCGATCTGCTCGGTCCCTACGCGACGGAAGCGGCGGCCAAATCGGCCGGAAAGCCCGATCGGCGCGGATGGGTGCGTTGCTCGCTTCCGATCGAATCGATCGAGTACGGCGTACGCGAATTGATGCGGCTGGGAGATGATGTGGAAGTGATTGGTCCGCTGCCGCTGCGTGCGCGAATGACGGCAACGCTTGAGGCCATGTCGAAACGTTACAAATCCGCTTCTTAGCCGCCAAGCACGCCTAAGGTTTTTCCGAAGCGGTGTTCTGGAGGGGCCCCACGGCTCGCTTCAGGCCGAAGAAAGTCGCAGTGCCGACATAAGCGGCCAGGCGCGCGCCCGCGACGATCAGGTGCGAAAGCGCAATCATGTCGGCGGGCATTTCCGCGCGCCAGACGTCGAGCAGAAGGGCAATGCGCACGTGATTGGTCGCGTTCAGCACTTCGTGCGTAAAGGTATCGTCCCAGAGCAGCGAGTCTCCATTGTCCAATCGATGTTCGACGCCGTCGACCCAGAGGATGGCGCCGAGTTGTCCGTCTTCGCCGAGCGGCATCGACAGCCCGAGATGGAATCGGACGACGCCGCGAAACGGCCCGCGATGTGGCGGGATATGCTTGCCGGGCGCCAGAAACGAATAGGATGCCGACAGCACCGAGGGGCAGCGGCGAAGCAGTTCGGCGGTGACCGGGCATCGTTCGAGATTCTCCCGGACGTCGTGACCAAAGGCTTTGAGCACGAACACGCGCCAATCATGGCCGTCATTGGCCGAGATGGCTTCCTGCGCGCTCATCAATTCGTGGAATCGCGGAACGGCGTGCAGACGACTCGCAATGGCCAGGGCTTCGTCGCGGATCTGTTGCCAGGATTGCACGAACCGCGAACCATCGGGGAAATAGCGGTCTGCATCCAGAACCGCGGGCGTGTCTATGCGGCGGTCATAGATGTTGCGTACGACATTGGCGGTATGGCTGTAGATGTCAGGCATTCCCCACCGGAAATCGGATGTCTACCAATCGCGAGCAGATTATAGCGCCCGAAACGGCTGCGCGACCGCAAAATCGGTCATTCGGAACTTATCCCTTGGCATGTCGTTGATGATGCGCGGTATTCTCGCCCGCTTCCTTACATGAACCTTTCAACCGCAACAAAACCGCTTCCGCGTGCGCGTTCCGCGAACAACAGTTGCGCATCCCGGGAACCGCGAATTCACCGGCGAATCGACGCTTTCTTGCAGCGAGCGACGGGCCCGTATCATAAGTCACGCCACCCACCCGCCGCGTTACAAGATTTTCATGCGACGTCGCGAATCTTGCCGATTGCGGGGTGCCGACACGATCGGAACGGCCTTGCTGGAGATCGGACGCGTCGTTTTCCGGAAATCGTTCCGTATGCAAAAATGCGCATTCCAAAGATGTCGGAAATCGACCGGCGGGGGATATGTCCATGACAATGAGCGACTCAACTTCGCCGCCGATGAACCGCGCGTTATCGCTGGGCGAGTTCGCGCTCGGCAGCTTCATCGTGATCGGGCACAATGTTTTTCATATCGTTCCGAACGAAGTGCCGATCCTGTTCATCCTTGGTCTGGTTTCGGTTCGGTTGCGCGAAGGCGGCTGGGCGGCGCTGGGGCTGCAACGGCCTGCATCTTGGCCCAAGACCATACTGTTCGCCCTGGCTGCGGCCGCGTTGAGAATATCGTTGGGATATTTTGTCATCGATCCGTTCACGGCGCGCTTCTGGCCGGCTCAGGTGGCGCCCGCGGGATCCGGACAGATCGTTCACAATGTCGGCGCGGCGCTGATCGGGCTTCTTATCGTGTGGACGTTCGCAGCCTTTGGCGAAGAAATCGGTTACCGGGGTTATCTGACGAAGCGGGGTGCCGATATCGGCGGGGGATCGCGATGGGCCTGGTGGACGGCGACCTTGGCCGTCTCGGTTCTGTTCGGGTTCGGGCACTACTACAAAGGACCCGCAGGCGTCCTGGATTCCGCGGTTGCCGGTTTGATTTTGGGCTCGGTCTATCTGCTCTCGAAGCGTAATTTGTGGACGGCGATATTGGCGCATGGCTTCATCGATACGGTGGCCGTTATTGTCGTGTTCCTTGGGTTGGCCGATTGAGCAATATGCGACGGCGGAAGTTGCGCGACTGAGCTAGTTTCAGCTCCGCCTGTACGCAGTGCATCCGGAGCCGGCGACCCTGGTCGAAAGAGGAGAGAGCAATGGATCATGAGAGCCGTTTTTGGGGGCCGGCAACCCCGCCTGCGCGGCGACAGGTGCTCGCCGGAGCGGCACTTGCGTTGGGCGGGCTCGCGCTCGGCACACGCCCTGCATCCGCCGCTGCAGTCATTTTGAACTCCACCGATCCCGACAGGACAAAAACGTTTCTTCACCAGGACGTTTCGATCAACGCATCTCCGGCACGCATCTACGAGATATTCCTCAGTTCGAAAGAGTTCGGTGCGATGACAAAGCTGGCAGCCGATATCAGCCCGGATGCGGGCGGCGCGATTTCGATGTTCGGCGGTGTCATCGAGGGCCGCAACATCGAGCTGGTGCCCGCACAGCGCATCGTTCAGGCGTGGCGCCCGAAATACTGGGCGCCGGGCGTGTATTCGATGGTCAAATTCGAACTCGTTGCAGACGGCACGCAGACGAAGATCGCGCTGGATCACACCGGATTTCCCGAAGGAACCTACAAGGGTCTCTATTCCGGATGGCCGGAACGATATTGGGATCCGCTCCGGAAATATCTGGCGTGAGAACGATCTACGGTACGGCGCTCCAATTCTGCACCAGCCCGATGATTGTGAGGATCAGCAACCCGAGAAGAGCGAGCATGCCCACCATGATTCCCGGCAGGCGCTTTTCGGGGTCTTTCATGTAGCCCTGCATGAACAGGATGCGTCCTACCACGAAGACCAGCCCGAACGCGGCGGGCAGCCAGACGGGGCCGCGAAAGAAATACGTCGCGAGCCACAGCAACGGCAGGAACATGAACATCTGCTCGACGGTGTTGCCGTGCACGCGGAAAGCCCGCTCGAATAGCGGATGGCCCGTCGTCGCCGGCGCCTGAATATTGTATTTGGCGCGCCATCGTCCCACGCGGTTGGCCATGAACACGTAAACCAGAAGCATCAGAACCGTGACGATGGCGGATAGTTCTTCGGCCGATGTCGCAAGCATGGTTTCCCCCCGGTTTGCTCTTTCAGGTCGTGCGCATCCGCTTTCGTGCCGGCTCCAGATTCGGCAGGAACGCCGTCAGGAGCCCCAGCACAGGCAGGAATCCGCAGACCTGATAAACAAATCCGATGCTGGTGAGATCGGCAAGCTTGCCGAGCAATGCCGCGCCCAGGCCGCCCATGCCGAACGAAAATCCGAAGAACAGCCCGGACACCATGCCGACGCGGCCCTGCAGCAATTCCTGTCCATAAACGACGATGGCCGAGACCGCCGACGAAAGCACCAGCCCCACGATGACGCTCAGCACCACCGTCCAGAAAAGATCGGCGTAGGGGAGAGCCAGCGTGAAGGGCAACGAGCCCAGGATCGAAAACCAGATCACATATTTGCGGCCGAAATGATCGCCGAGCGGCCCTCCCGCCAGCGTTCCGATCGGCACCGAGGCGAGAAACACGAACAGCAATATTTGCGCGGTTTGCACCGAAACATGAAACGCGTGGATCAGGTAGAACGTGTAGTAGCTCGTGATGCTCGAGAGATAAAAGAATTTCGAGAAGATCAGCGCCAGCAGGATCGCGAGCGAAATGACGATCTTTCGTTGCGGCAGCTTCGGATGCGCAGCCAGATGGTGCGCCGCCGATTTGAGCCGCTGCAGGCCATGCGTTTTGTACCAGGCGCCCACATTCCACAGCACGAAGATCGCAAGCAGCGCGAGCAGCGAATACCACGCGATGCTTTTCTGGCCGTAAGCGAGCACGATGAACGCGGCGGTGAGCGGGCCCAGCGCCGATCCGATATTGCCGCCGACCTGGAACATCGCTTGCGCGAGGCCGTGACGTCCGCCGGAGGCCATGCGCGCCACGCGGGACGATTCGGGATGGAACACCGACGACCCCAGCCCCACGACGACCGCCGCGAGCAGGATCGCGCCGTAGCTCCCGGCGACGGACAGAATCAGAAGGCCGACCAGCGTGAACACCATGCCGCCGGCCAGCGAATAGGGCATCGGCCTTCTATCGGCGAAGTGACCGACGGCCGGTTGCAACAGTGATGCGGTGATCTGGAACGCCGCCGTAATGAAGCCGACCTGCGTGAAATTCAGGTGATATTCGGTTTTGAGCGTGGGATAAATCG
>JBEKLK010000247.1:0-5683 GCA_050010235.1 Rhizomicrobium sp. | reverse complement strand
GCAGCATCTGCTGGCCGCGAAGCGTCCGCTGATTGTGGGCCTGTGGGCCTCGCCCGACCGGCTCATTCAGGTGCGACGCAACCGTCTCAACACGCTGGGAGAGGTCCGCGACACCAGCTATGTGGATGTCGAAAGCGTGCGAGCGGAGGTCACCGCCACACGCAAGCTTTTCGACAGCAACGGATGGGCGGCGATCGACGTCTCGCGACGCTCGGTTGAAGAGACCGCGGCGGCTGTGATGAATCTCCTGGCCGAGCGGCAGGAAACGCCCGCATGACGCGGCTTATTCTGGCATCGGCAAGCGTCGTGCGCGCACGGCTTCTGGCATCGGCCGGAATCGCGTTCGATATCGTGCCGGCGCGCGTGGACGAAGACGCGGTCAAGGAAAGCTTGCTCGCGCAAAAAACGCCGTTCCGCGGCATTGCCGACGCGCTGGCCGAATTGAAAGCCGTTCGTGTGTCGGGATCCCATCCCGGCGCACTCGTTCTCGGCGCCGACCAGGTGCTCGTTTTCGAAAACACACTTGTCAGCAAGTCGGCCGGCATCCCGGAAGCGCGCGCTCTTCTGCACAAAATGCGCGGCCGGAAGCATGAACTGATCGGTGCGGCCGTGCTGGCCAAAGACGGCGTCGCCCTTTGGCGGCATGTGGACAGTTCCACTCTCACGATGCGCACGTTCAGCGACGCCTTCCTGGAAGAATATCTCGCGCGGGAAGGCGAGGCGGTTCTCGGGTCCGTCGGCTGTTACCATCTTGAAGCCGTCGGCGCGCAATTGTTTTCGAGCATCACAGGCGATTATTTTTCGATTCTCGGACTTGCCTTGATTCCATTGCTGGCGGTATTGCGCGATCAGGGCGCGATCCCCTCATGACAGTTTCAGGCCGAGCAAAGATCGCAGGCATTGTCGGATGGCCCGTCGGTCATTCGCTGTCGCCGCGGCTGCACGCATTTTGGCTCCGCGAACACGGCATCGATGGCGCCTATGTGCCACTCGCGGTGGCACGGGAATCGTTCGCGCTCGCGCTCGGGGGTCTGCGCGCGGCGGGATTTGTGGGCGTCAACATCACCAACCCTCACAAAGAGGCTGCATTCGCGCTCGCCGACCACGTGGATGATGCGGCACGGATGGCAGGTGCGGCAAACCTGCTGGTCTTTCGCGATGGCCGCAGCGAGGCGCGCAACACCGACATCGAAGGATTGGCGGCGAGCCTCAAGGAGTCTCTGGGCGCCGAGGCGTTGCGCGGCCAGCTCGTGGCAATATTGGGCGCAGGCGGGGCGGCGCGTGGCGCGTTGCTGGCTCTCGACAGTCTCGGCGTTGCAGAAATCCGCGTTGTCGCGCGGAATGGCGCGCGCGCCGACGCATTGATCGCCCAATTGCGTTCGAATGCGGCCGCGCGGCTGGTCTCCATATCGTGGTCCGATTGGCCGCGCGCGGCCGAAGGCATTGCGCTCGTCGTCAACACCACCAGCGGCGGTATGGCCGGCGCGACGGCATTGGATCTCTCGCTCGATCCGTTGCCGGCCAGCGCGGCGGTGTGCGACATCGTTTACAATCCCCTTGAAACGGCCTTGCTCAAAGATGCCCGGGTACGCGGCCGTCGCACTATCGATGGACTTGGCATGCTGATGCACCAGGCCGTCCCGGCCTTCGCCGCATTCTACGGCATGACGCCGCGTGTCACACCGGCCTTGCGCGCAGACCTCGAGAAGGCGCTTCGCGATGGCGGTTGAACGGCCCTACCTCGTGGGACTCACCGGTTCGATCGGTATGGGCAAGACCGAAACCGCGAAGATGTTCGCGCGGCTCGGTATCCCGGTTTACGACGCCGATGCCGCCGTCCACGCGCTCTACGAACCGGGCGGCGGCGCCGTGTTGCTCATCGCAGACGCATTTCCCGGCACGGTCGTCGACGGTCGCGTGGATCGTGCGGAACTCGCCAAGCGCGTGACGGCGGACAAGGACGGTTTTCAGAAGCTCGAAAAGATCGTCCATCCGCTGGTCGGTCTGCAGCAGCGGGAATTCCTGGACCAGGCCGCCAGGAACGGTGCGGAGCTGGTAGTGCTCGATATTCCACTTCTGTTCGAAACCGGCGGTCACGCGCGGGTGGACGCCGTTGTGGTCGTCTCCGCACCGCATGACGTCCAAAGGGCTCGCGTGCTGTCGCGGCCCGGAATGACGCCGGACAAGCTCGATCACATCCTCTCACGCCAGGTGCCCGACGCAGAAAAGCGTGCACAAGCTCATTTCGTGGTTGAGACGGAGCATGGCCTGGACCACGCTTTCGAGCAGGTGAAGAAAATCGTGGCGGCGCTGCATGCGCGCCGGCTGGCGCAAAGGAGCAAACCCGGAGATGCGTGAGATCGTGCTCGATACGGAGACGACCGGCCTCGACCCGGCCGATGGTCATCGCATCATCGAGATCGGTTGCGTCGAGCTGATGGATCACCTGCCGACAGGCGTCACCTTCCAACGCTATCTCAACCCGGAACGGCTGGTGCCCGTCGAATCCCAGCGCGTCCACGGCATCACCGACGAGCAGCTTGCCGACAAGCCGCTCTTCGCCCAGATCGCGGACGAGCTTCATGAATTTCTCGGCGATGCGCCGCTGGTCATTCACAATGCGGGGTTCGATCTCAAATTCCTCAACTCGGAGCTCCACAGGCTTTCGCGGGCTCCGATCCCGCCCGCGCGCGCGATCGACACCATCGAAATCGCCAAAGCGAAAATTCCGGGCGCGCGTTATTCGCTCGACGAATTGTGCAAGCGGTTCGGCATCGACCTCTCGGTGCGCACCAAGCACGGCGCGCTGCTCGACGCGGAGTTGACGGCGCAAGTCTATCTGGAGCTGGTGGGCGGACGGCAAACGCGGCTCATGCTTGCGCCGCGCGATCGGCAGACGGGCGCACAGACGGTGGAAGAGCCCCGTGCTGCGCGCGTGCGGCCCCATGAACTCCCGCAACGCGCGAGCGGCGCGGAGTTGGAGGCGCACACGGCCTTCGTGGCCGGCGAACTCGGCAGCGACGCCATCTGGAATTGGCGCTAGACGCTGCTGCGCCGTTACGCGGCTTGGGGGCCGGGGGCCGGAGGGAGGGGCGACTGGCCCGTCTTGGCGCGGTAAAGCGCCGAGAAATCGATCGGCTCGATCATCAAAGGCGGCATGCCCCCGTCACGGATGACGTCGGCCACAATGCGTCGCGCGAAGGGGAACAGCATGTGCGGTCCCTCGATCAGCAGGATGGGCTGCAGAAGCTCCTGTGGCGCGTTTATGATCAGGAACAGCCCTGCGTAAACAAGTTCAAGCATGAAAGCGGTCTTGTCTTCCAGCTTGGCCGACACGCGCAGTTTGAGTTCGACTTCGTAGCGCTCGGGGTCCAGCTGGCGGGCCTGCAGATCGACGCCCAGGTCGATTTGGGGTCTCGATGTCAGGGTAAGCGGCGCGCCCGGATTTTCGAAGGACAGATCCTTCACATATTGCCCGATAACCTGGACGCAGGGGCCGAGAGCATCCGGACCTGTCGTATCGCCGCCGTCGCCATTGGGTTTTTGCACGTCGCTCATGGATTGCTCGTCTGAAGGGAGCGCGGGGCTACCATGGAACCCGCGCGCGTGACAAGGCGTGGGAGTCGCAGAAGGTGGTCCGGATCCCCATCTGACGTGTTAACTCCTATGCGAACTGCCCGTCTCGGATGCTGGACCGTCCGGTGCTGTGGCGGTAGGTTCAGGTTTCCGGAGAGCCGCGAGGCGGCAATAGCGATGGCAGATTCCCAACTTCTGGTCATTCTCGCGGTCGCGATGGTCGCGGGCGTTATCCTATTCCGGCTGTTCACCGTTCTGGGGCGCCGAACCGGCAATGAGCGCGAACCGCCGCAGCCGTTCCAGCGAATTGGCGGCGCCACGCCGTCAGCCGACGCCGCCGACAACAAAGTCGTCCCGCTGCCTGGCGTTGCCCCGCGGAGCGTATCCGCGCCGGACAAGCCGGCCGATCCGCTCACGAGTGCTCTTGTGGACATCAAGGTCGCCGATCGGACTTTCGAGGCGGAACCATTCCTGGCCGGCGCCCGTCACGCATACGAACTGATCCTCACGGCTTTCGCAGCCAACGATCGCGCGGCACTTCGGCCGCTGCTGAGCGACGAGGTCTATTCGGCATTCGACGGCGTCATCAAAGGCCGCGAAGAGCGGAAGGAAAAAGTCGCCTTCACCTTTATCGGCGTCAAAGACGCGCGAATCTCGCACGCGGCGCTGAAAGGCCGCACGGCGGAAGTCACGGTCACGTTCAACGCGCAATATATTTCCTCCACCAGCAGCGATAAGGGCGTCGTGATCGACGGCGATCCGAAATCGATGCGCGATGCGCATGATATCTGGACCTTCGCCCGCGACGTGCGCGCGAAGGATCCGAACTGGACGCTGGTCGCTACGACCTATGGCGAGGCGTAATCGGGCTTCGGAGCGGTGAACAACGCCGTGGTCCGGAAAGCCGGCCGCGTCCGGCTGCTCTTCTTCGTTCTTCTGGCTCTTCTGTTTGGCGCCGGCGCGCTTTGGTTCTTCCGCTCCGGCTTGACTGCCACCGAAGGGTCCCTTCGTCTCACACCGGTTTCGTTTTCGGATCTTCCGGGCTGGCCCGACAATGACGCGCGTGCAGCCCTTGCGGCGTTCCGGCGCTCCTGCATCGCGCTGGAAAAACTCCCCGCCACGCGCGCGATGGGCGGTGCAGGCTATGCCGGGGTGATCGGCGACTGGCAGGGCGCGTGTTCGGCTGTGCCGTCGGGGATTGTGAACCTTTCGGCCGCGCGAAATTTCTTCGAAACCTGGTTTGCGCCGGTGGCCATCGGCGCCGGCAATGACGCGCAGGGATTGTTCACCGGTTATTACGAGCCGGAGCTACGGGCAAGCCGGACAAAGACCGGCGCCTATCGGACACCCGTTTATGGTTTGCCCGACGATCTCGTCAGCGTCGATTTGGGACTGTTCAAGAGCGCGCTTCACGATGAACGGATCGCCGGACGCATCGATGGTCATCGTCTCGTGCCCTATGCGAACCGCGCAGAGATCGATGCGAGCGGTCTGCCCCATGCGCAAGTGCTGCTCTATGCGGACGATCCGATCGAATTGTTCTTCCTGCAGATTCAGGGCTCGGGACGCGCAAGATTGCCGGACGGTTCTTTCCTGCGCCTCGCCTTCGCTGGCCAGAATGGGCGCGCTTACACCCCCATTGGACGCACGCTGATTGCGCAAGGCGCGCTCGCTCGGCAAGAGGTGTCCCTGCAATCGATCCGGGGCTGGCTGCGCGCGCATCCCGAAAAGGCGCGTGCCGTCATGGAGAGCGACGATTCGTTCGTCTTCTTCCAGGAAACGCCGTTGGGCGATCCCGCGCTGGGCAGCCCCGGAAGCGAAGGCGTGGCGCTGACGCCGGGCGCGAGCCTGGCCGTCGATTCACGCCTGCACCCGTTGGGCGCGCCGGCCTTCGTCGCCGCCACATCGCCCGATCCCGATTCCACGAAACCCGACCAACCGCTCGATCGTCTTCTCGTCGCGCAGGATACGGGAGGGGCGATCAACGGTCCCGTGCGCGGCGATGTCTTCTGGGGCTTCGGCACAGCCGCGAAAGCGATCGCCGGCCGCATGAAATCTCCGGGCCGGCTGTTTGTCCTTCTCCCCAAACCCCTCGCGGCGGCACTTG
>JBEKLK010000246.1:0-5727 GCA_050010235.1 Rhizomicrobium sp. | reverse complement strand
CGGCGACTTCACTTATGCCAACACGCGTTTCGGCAACGAGGTGCACAGGCTTTACGGCGTGATGAATCTGGGCCTGTTCGGCAAGCGCTATCTGGCCGCGGGCGAATACACCATCGCCGACATGATCTGCTATCCGTGGGCTTCCGGCTGGAAACTGCGCAAGATCGATCTCGACGAATTCCCCCACGTCAAACGTTGGCTGGAAGAACTGGAAGCGCGTCCGGCCGTAAAAAAGGCGATGGCCGTGGGCGCGGAATATCAGGAAGACCCCAGTACGCTTTCGGACGCAGAGAAAGCACGGCGTGCCGGACTTCTCTACAACCAGCGCGCCACGCCCATTCCCCGCGAATGGAGCGAAAAGACGTAAGCGCGGGAGCATCCGTATCGTTGTCGCACACGTTCGATTTCGCGGAATGTAATCGATTGCGAACGAAGCGCTTAAGCGGTCCGTCACCGTAATCCCACGTCCATATTCCGGGCGACAATCTCCGATATCGCAGCAATCCGCGAAAAATGCGGAGTTGCGGCGCCGCACAAATTTGCCCCGCACAGAATTGTTGCGCGCTCCCCGTTTCGCGGCGTCGATCGCAACGCTAGTCTTCTTTTTCTGCGGAAGCCTGCGGCGGGGATTTCGATCGCACCAACCCAAGGAGAGCGCACATGACAAAGCTTCGATATGCGACATTGGCCTGCACCGCGATTTGCGCGATGGCATTCAGCATGGGCGCCCAGGCGCAGAAGATCGGCACCTATTACGGGACTTCGGCCGACGGACAATTCCTCGATTTCACGGTGGGCACCGACACCAACACGGGCAGTCTCGCGCTGCTCGGCGCCGGCATCAATTTCGCTGCCGCCTGCACCGGCGGGAATCCCGATCTGATGGCCAGCTGGGGCTTCGGCTTCACGCAGGACATCGCCGCGCACAAGGTCTCCATGCTGTTCGGGAACACCGATGTCTATGTCACTGCGAACCTCGTATTCGCGGGCAACGGCAATACGGTTTCGGGAAACATCACCAGCCGCGCCGCCGCGTTCGCTCCGTCGACGGGCGCGCCCGTCAAAGCGGAGTATTGCATATCGGCCAAGCAGGCCTTCACCGCCACGCTCTCGACATCGGCGCCAAAGGTGGCCGTGCCGGCAGCCGGTACGTCGGTCCACTATCCCCCGCCCACGGAACAGAAATGAAGACCTTGCGGGATTAAGGAACAATATCGCGACGCCGGGCCGCAATCCGGCGTCGCATCGCGCGCGGTGATCTGCATCACCAACCGCGCCGGCGGTCCGTGCCGGAACCGGCAGCGTTGCACCGAATAACGCCGGCGCGCGAACGGTGGAATTTCCCGTCGCCCATGCTAACGTCCCGGCGCACGCATTCGGGGAATTGAAAGCTTTGCGACCTCGGAGGGATCGACAATGAATGTCCGGATACTGGGATTTGCGGCGGGGCTCGCGCTGATCGCGGCCACGACGAGTGCGGCGGCTGCACCGACCGCTATCGTCGACGGCACCACCATCATCGGCGCGGTGAGCCCGTCGAACTCGAGCGTCTTCGAATTTTTCGGCATCCCCTATGCCACCGCCAAACGGTGGGCGCCGCCGATGACGCACGCCTCTTTGGGGAGCACCTTCAACGCTGCGGACTACACCACCGTCAATGCCTGCCCGCAGAACTCGCCCGTCGTCGTGGGAACCCACACGCTGCCGCAAAGCGAAGATTGCCTCTCGCTCAACGTGTATCGTCCGTCGTCCGCCTCAACCACCTCGAAGCTGCCGGTTTACGTTTTCATCCATGGCGGCGAGCTGCAGCTCGGCAGCGGCGTGCAATATTTTCCGATCAGCCTCGTTGCCGCCAACGACATCGTCGTCGTCACCATCAATTATCGCCTGGGCGCGCTGGGCTTCCTCGCGCAATCCGCGCTCGCGGCCTCCAAGGCCAATACATTCCAGAATGTAGGCGATGCCGGCGACTACGGACTGATGGATCAGCAATTCGCGCTGCAATGGGTGAAGAAGAATATCGCGGCCTTCGGCGGTAGCTCGGCCAAGGTCACGATCGGCGGCCAATCGGCAGGCGGTTCGAGCGTGCTGCTCAATCTGGTTTCGCCCGGAGCGAGCGGATTGTTCCGGGGCGCCATCGTCGAAAGCGGAGCCCACCAGCTTCACAACCTGACGGCGCAATCGGCTTATGAAACGACCTACGGCAATCCCTACGTCAATGCCGTGCTCGCGGCCACCGGCACGGTCGACGACATGAATTGTTCGACGATGACGACGAGCAGCCCCGCCAGCAAAATCGCCAAATGCATGGGCGGTGCAACGTTGAGCACGATCCTGACAGAGCAGCAGACTGTGTTCGGCACCTTCGGCATCGCGCCCGACACCGGCACGCTCATCGTTCCCAACGGACTGGAACAGGCGCTGACCGCGGGAGACTTTCCCCGCATTCCCGTGATGATCGGCAGCGATCTCAATGAAGGCCGTTATTTCGAGCCGGGCGAAATCCCCTTCGCGACCGGTTTCAGCACGGTCGTCGCGGCCGGCGGCCCGGCCAATTACGATCTGGCGAACGTCAACAGCTTTTGCGGCGGCGTCAAATGCACCTATCAGCAGGAAGTCAACCTGTTCCTGACCAATCTGGGCATTCCCTCCGCCGACAACACGACGACGTTCGACAAGACGCTGGCGAACACCGACTACAAGCTTGCGAACTATCCCGACCAATATCTTACCGCCAGCGCGCCGACGGCCGATGCGGGTCTCGCGCAGATCGGCACCGATTATACATTTGCCTGCAACGCGCTCGACGCCACGACGGATCTCGCAGGGTTCTCGACCGTCTATGCCTATGAACTCCAGGACGCGCTTGCGCCGCCGACCTTGTCCAGCCCGGCCCTCACCGCCTCGCCCAACGATCAATACGGCTATGCGACCGCGTCCGAGCATGGATCGGAACTGCAATTCCTGTTCCTGTTTCCGTTCACCGGCGATCTCAGCGCCGACGAGCAACAGCTCGAAGCCACGATGCAGAGCTACTGGGGCAATTTCATCAAATCCGGCAATCCGCATGTCGGCGCAACAGTTCCTGCCTGGCCGGCGTTCGGCACCAAGGGCGACGTTTTGAAACTGGTTCCCGGCCCCACCAGCCCCAGCGCGTTCACCACTTTCGGCAAGGAACATTTCTGCACGGTCTGGGAGCCGATCATCTCCGCGGAGTAGCGGCGCGCGGAAATTTCTTCTCCGTGTTCTCCCGCTTCTCCGTGGCTCCGTGGCGCATTTTTTAGCTGCGCGATGTCATCGGGTATTTTGTGAACAAGAAAGAAGGAAAACGAAAAACGCCAACGGGCACCGCGACGGGGCAATGCCTGTGCGGCGCAGTGCAGATCGAAATCGTCACGCCGGCATTCTGGGCCTGGCACGATCATTCGCGTGCCAGCCGCCGCGCGCACGGTGCGGCTTACGCGACGTATATCGGTTGCTGGAAAAGCCGCGTCCGCGTCGCGAAGGGCGAGACGGCGCTGGCGCATTTCGAAGATGCGGCGACGAAGACCGCGCGAACCTTCTGCACCAAATGCGGCACGCCCATCTTCTACGAGCGATACCACTCGCCCAAGATGGTGAACATTCCCCGCGCGCTGTTCGAAAGCCGCACCGGCCGCGAGCCGCGCTATCACATCCGGATCGAAGACGCCCCCGAATGGGCCTATCGCGGCGAGAAGCTGGTGCCGCTCAAAGGGTTTCCCGGTGTCGTGTGGGAACGGCCGGGACGCAAGAAGCGCTTCGAGCCCGCCGGCGATTTCTGAACGTCATTAATCCGATCGACGGTAAATTGACTTTTCGGGGCGCGCTTTGTATCGCTTCGTCATGAACCGCGCCGACCACCCGTCCAGCCAACAACGCTGCCTCTCATCGGCGGCGGTTGCGATTCGTCGAGGATACTAAGCGGTCGAAACCCGCGTCCCCGATTTCTTTCCGACAACCCTGCCTTCGCGGCGGGGTTTTTTGTCGAGGCCTCGCCGGCAATCCACACCAAGGAGCCCACGATGCCTCACCGCAATTTCTCGTCCGAAGACGAAATCCACAGGATCGGCCGCGGCCTGATCGACCGTTCGTTGCCGAAACCGGAATGGACGCATGCCGCGCATTTCGCAGCCGCGCTGTGGCTGATGCGCTACCGTCCCGAGCTGGATCTCCCGCGCCGCATGCCCGATCTCATCCGCGCCTACAACGAAGCGACGGGCGTGCCGAACACACCCACGAGCGGCTACCACGAAACGATCACCCAGGCCTCGCTTCGCGCCGCGCGCGCCGAACTTGCGCGACATTCGCCTTCCACGCCGGTGTTCGAGATCGCCAACGCGCTGATGGCATCGGCGCTTGGCCGCTCCGACTGGCCCCTCGCTTATTGGTCCAGAGAGCGTCTGTTTTCGCCCGAAGCCCGCCGATGCTGGTGCGATCCCAATTTGCGGGCCTTACCGTTCTGACTGAGCATTTGACGACGACACGAAACGGATTGGCGGCGCGGCGAAGGTCTGCGCGCTCGCGCTGCCGGCGCATTTGCAGAACATGAGCTGCTACCAGGAGAGTTGCCGCCATATCGACGGCAGCTTCAACGAAACCTCGATCCTGATCCCCGGTATCGCGAACATCGACAGCAATCTGCAGTATCAATAGACGAGTTGCGTCGAGAGCCCCACCCTAACCCTCCCCACAAGGGGGAGGGAATTCGTTCGGCGTATTGCTCGAACGCTCGCGAGCTTTCGTCACATTCCAAAGACAGAAGAAACGGAAACGGACGCGGGCTACCGGGACATACTCATTGGAGTCCCCTCCCCCCTTGTGGGGAGGGTTAGGGTGGGGGGACGCCAAACCAAAAACTCGCTGCGCGGCGCGAGCGGATATCCGAGCTCAATCCCCCCAGATCCGCCCCAGCGCGTCCGTGAAGTTGAGGCCCAATATTTTCTCGACGGCGCCCGCGCCATAGCCCCGCTTGAGCAACGCATCGGCGATGACTTCCGAGCGGCGCGGCGTGTTGAGCCCGATGACGTATAACGGGCGGTCCTCTTCGGGCGCGGCCACGCCCGCTTTGTGACGGTGATCTTCGTCCTTCTTGAAATCCGCCATCGCCTTGGGTGAAGTGTCCCATGGCGCGAGCGCGCTGTCGCTTCCGATCCCGACATGGTCTTCGCCGCAGACATTCAGCGCATGGACCATGTGCGCCATGTAGTCGTCCAATGTCGGCTGCTTCGGGCTCGCCGTCAGATAGGGCAGATCGTAGATGCCGACCACGCCCCCCTTTTGCGCTACTGCGCGCAGCAGCGCGTCGCTCTTGTTGCGGGGATGGGGATGGATGGCAGCGCAACCCGCATGGGTGATGAGCGCCGCGCGTGCCGATGCCTTGAGCACGTCGAAGGACGTCGTCTCGTTCGAATGGCTGAGATCGATCGCGACGCCCTGCTTGTTCATCGCGTCCACCGCCTTGTGGCCGAGCGCCGTCAATCCGCCATGGGGATCGCCCAACACGCCGGTTCCGAACGGCGTCGCCTTGTTATAGGTGAGCTGCATGACGCGGATGCCGAGGCCGCGAAACAGTTCGATGCGGTCGACCTTGTCCTCGAGCATGGTGACCGCTTCGAACGACAGGATCACGCCCATGCGAGTCTCGCGCTTGGCGTCGGCGAAATCGGAGTGCCGGCGCACTTGCAAGAACACGTCCGGATATTCCTC
>JBEKLK010000245.1:0-5736 GCA_050010235.1 Rhizomicrobium sp. | reverse complement strand
ACAAAGGACTTTCCCATGAGCGCATGGCCGCTGACCGAATGGCGCGATTTCTATGTGATGATCGGCACCGCGGCCGGCGTCCTCATCGGCGCGACGTTCATCGTGGCCTCGCTGGCCACCGGAATGGAAAAGCGCGAGCTCGGCATGCGCGGCTTCATCACGCCCACGGCCGTCCATCTGGGCAGCGTATTGCTCGGCTGTGCCCTCCTCGCCGTGCCCACGCTGACGCCGCTGTCGCTTGCGATCGTCCTGGGCGCGGGTTGCATCGCAGGCGGGGCTTACGGCGTGGTGGTTGCGGCGCGCATCTGGAGAATGAGCCTCGATCTCTCCGACCGCGTCTTCTATGCAATCCTGCCGGTCGTCGCCTATGGCACGATGGCGGCCGCCGTGGCGATGGCGTTCCGGCATGTGGGGCCCGCCTTCGAGGTTCTTGCCGTGGCGCTTGTGGGGTTGCTGGTCGTCGGCATGCGCAATGCCTGGGACATGGCGAGCTTCATGATCACGCGCCAACCGAAAAATTGACGGCTCCGCGCGCGGCATCGGGGTAGAGTGACGCGGGGATTCGGGCTGGGGCTTTCATGAGATCGTGGATCGCGGGCCTGCTGGTGCTGCTTGCGGGTGCCGCGCGCGCCGACGTGATCCTGCGGCTGCCGACGAACGAACGCGTCGTCGCCCTCACCTTCGATGCCTGCGAACAGCAGCGGCCCATGAAGCTGGACACGGGCATCTCGGATTATCTCGTGGCGCACCGCATTCCCTTCACGCTGTTCCTGTCGGGCCGCTTCGTGGAGGACAATGAAGCGGCGGTGAAGGCGCTGGCGGCGCTGGATTTCGTGGAGCTGGAGAACCACAGCTGGGACCATCCCAACCGCATGACATTGCTGTCGGACGACGAAGTTCGCGACGAAATCCTCAAGACCGATTCCGAGATCGCAAAAGTCACGGGACGCGGCACGGCGTTCTTCCGCTTCCCCGCCATCACCTACAATGCGCGCGTCCTTGCCGACGCGGAGAGCCTCGGCTTTCGCGTGGTGCATTATCGCTGGGAGGTCGGCGATCCGGACCCCAAGGAAAGCGCGGACCGGATCGTGCGCGAGACGCTGGAAGGCACGCGGCCGGGAGACATCCTCATCAATCACATCAACGGCCGCGGCTGGCACACGGCGGCGGCGCTGCCGCGCATGATCGCGGGGCTCCAGGCGCAGGGTTACCGCTTCGTGCTGCTGAAGGATTACATCGCGGCCAATCGGGATCGTGCGCATTCCGGCGAAGCGTCGCCCGGAAAATAGGAAGAATTTGCGCAAAATTTTCGGGGATGAATCTCCCATCCTCTCTTGGAGATCGATGCGGTCGCAGTGTAGCCTGCGCTTCTCGTGCCGTGTCGGGGGACAGGAAAGGCGTCGCGTATGAGTCGTCCCCGGAAATCCGTGCATCGTTCGACCATTGCGGCGCCCGGCGCCGTTTTTTTATGGCTGCTCCAGATCGCGGCGGCAGCGGCGGCGAATCCGGCCGTGACGGTCGCCATCGACGCCACCGCCAATGTGCATGCCATCAATCCGCTGATTTACGGCGTGGCCTTCGGAACCAAGGGCGATCTTGCGCAGCTGAACGCGCCGCTGAACCGCTCCGGCGGCAACAACATGTCCACCTACAACTGGGCGGTGAACGCGCAGAATCTGGACGACGACTGGTATTTCGAAAGTTATCCGCAACCCAGCGCCGGAAAAGGCCAGGAGGCCGACAGCTTCGTCTCGCTGAGCAAGCAGGAAGGTGCACAGCCGATGCTGACCGTGCCGCTGATCGGCTGGGTCGCCATCCTCGGTCCCAATCGCTCCATCCTGCCCGCTTTCGGCGTGTCGAAATACGGCGCCCAATGCTCCGCCGATCCCTACGATTCGAATGCGGGCGACGGGATCCAAACCGATTGCACCACCGACGTCACCGGCAACAATCCCACCGACGCCTATGTAGCGGACAATCCCGCCACGGAAAAGAAATGGATCAAGCACCTGATCGCGAAATGGGGCACCTGGTCCGCCGGCGGCGTCGGCTATTACCTGATGGACAACGAGCCCAGCATCTGGTTCTCGACGCATCGCGACATCCATCCCGTCGGTCCGCATGCGGACGAATATCGCGACAAGGTCATCGCGGAATCCGCCAGCATCAAGGCGCTGGATCCCGGCGCGCAGATCGTGGCGCCGGAGGAATGGGGCTGGGACGGATATTTCTACAGCGGCTACGACCAGCAATATGCCGCAGCCCATGGCTGGGGCACGTTTCCGGATCGTCAGAACGAAGAAGGCGGCATGGACTACATTCCGTGGCTGTTGAGCCAATGGAAGGCGTCCGGCCACCCCGTAGATGTGTTGAGTGTGCATTTCTATCCGCAGGGCGGCGAATATAGCGATGACGTTTCGCAAGCCACGGAGTTGTTGCGCAATCGCTCCACGCGGCAATTGTGGGATCCGAACTACACGTCCGAAAGCTGGATCGGCGCGCCGGTCTATCTGATCCCGCGGCTGAAAGCCTGGATCACCAGTTATTACTATGCCGGAACGCCGGTGGCGCTGACCGAATACAATTGGGGTGCAGAAGACTCCATCAACGGCGCCACCACGCAGGCCGACATCTACGGGATTTTCGGCCAGCAGGGTCTCGACATGGCCACGCGCTGGACCGTGCCGGCCAGCACGACGCCGACTTTCAAGGCGATGAAGATGTATCGCAATTACGACGGCGCCGGTTCGACCTTCGGCAATACCAGCGTGTCGGCGACCGTGCCGAATCCCGACGATCTTTCGGCCTTCGCGGCCCTGCGCGCGAGCGACGGCGCGATGACGGTAATGGTGATCAACAAGGTGCTGAGCGGCACCACGCCGGTCAGCCTGACCATCGCCCATTTCGCGGCGTCGGGCTCGGCAAAGGTCTATCGCCTGACGTCGAGCAATGCGATCAAGGCGCTTCCGGCCAAGACGTGGTCCGGCGGCACGCTCAGCGACACCGAACCGGCACAAAGCATCACGCTTTATGTGTTGCCGAAATAGGGCGGCTTGGGATTGGATTTGCATCGCGCCGGTCCCCCATCCGTCAGCCGCGTGACGGAAGGGGCGCCGCGCAATCCGGCACGCCGCACCGCTACGGCGTCACGATGCCCTTCATCTGCACGACCTCGAAATTCGAGCCCGTGACCTGGCGCAGTTCGTTGACGAGCCGGTTGTTGTTCCAGCGCGGATCGGGCGCGCCGGAAATGAACCAGTTGCTGCCATTGTCCGCGACCATCATGCCGTATTTCTGCAGCGCGCGCAGAATCGTCTTGGTGTCGCCGCTGAAGCTCGCGGGAATGACGTAGCTCGCCTTGAGCCGCACGCGCATTCCCATCGGCGGCAGATTCACGCTGGTGTCGGTTGACGCCCAATGGTTCGCCGGCGGCACATAGGCCTCGCGCGAACTGTCGACCGTGAAGCGCAAGGCGTGCGGAATCTCGCCGGACGAAACCTCGTCATAGCGCACGAGCCCCGGGAAAACCGGCAGCCCGGCCGCATCGGCGCTGGTCCAGCCGGGCTGCGCCGTCGGCCGCACATCGTTCGAATTCAAATCGAAGATCGCGCCCGATCCGGCTTTCCACCCGCCGGACGTTTGCGGATATGAAAGCCACATCTCGAACAGGCGATTGTCGTCCTTTTCGATCACCAGGACATGCCGGTCGCCGCCGAACGATTTTCCGTTGGGCTTGTAGCCTTCGATCGGCGCATCGGCCGGCACGGGATAGGGACCGGGGTCGCTTTGCGAGCCGTAGAGCGTGAACTTGATCGGCACGAGGGCTTGCGATCCCGAGACGACAACATAGGGAATTCCGATGGCCGCGCCGGCATAGGTGCCGCTCCCGAAATCCGGATGGAGCCCGGTGCCTGCGCCGATGGATGCGATCAGATTGTCGGAATTGGGATCGACCGGCAATTTGGAGATGTTGGTGTTCCACGCATTGCTGCGGGGAAACGGCACCGCGCCGTTCATATCCGCGCCTGCGCCCAGGCTGGCATTGGCCATCGAGCCATATTGCCAGACGGGCGGGGACGCGAGGGACGGGGAAAGCGACGCCAGAACAACCGAGGTTGCGAGTACGAAAGTCTTCAAGAATGCCTCCTGCGCGACATTCCCCCCGATGGCCCCATTCGAACGCGACGCTATCGATTTTTTGCCCCAAACACACGCGCGCGTACGCGCCATTTACCGCACATTTACCAAGATTCGGCAAGATGCGCGCGATCCGAAAGCCGGCATCCAGTTTCGAATGGATTCGACCGTCCGGCTCTTGAGGGGATTGTCTTGGCCAATCAAACGCTGTCCGACCACGTGATGGTTTTTGCCGACACGCTGTCGCAAACGCACTGCCAGGCGCTGATCGATCGTTTCGAATCTTCGCCCGACCGGGAGCCCTGTCAACGCGATCACTGCTACAGCTTCACCCAGCTCGACATCACGAAAAACTGGCCGGACGAGCACAAGGTTCTCGTGCCCGTCTTCCTCGACTATTTCAACAAATATCAGGTGGCGACGAATGCGTGCTTCTGGCCGCCCAAATTTTCTTTCGAGCATCTGCGGCTGAAACGCTATTTGCCGGGCGGACAGGATTCCTTCGAAATTCACGTCGACGTCATGGGGCAGATGGCGGCCCGGCGATTCATGACGGCGATCCTCTATCTGAATGCACCGTCGGGCGGCGAGACTGTGTTTCCCAATCTCGAGCTTTCCGTGGCGCCGGAGCCGGGAAAATTCATCGCTTTCCCGCCACTCTGGCTTTTCCCCCATGCCGGGCTCCCGCCGAAGGCGCAGCCCAAATATATTCTGCATACGTATCTTTGCTATCCCTCCTAAGGCCGCCAGCCGGTCCGCGCAAAAACGAACTTAACGCGCTCTTGAGGTTGTTGGCGTAAACCCAAGACTGAGCAAAACACGGCCCGCAATCTCACCCATCATGTCGAGAATTTCTCCAAGTCCTCTGGCGAAAATCGCAACGCTGCTCGATGCCGTGGCGGAGGAAATCGCGCTGACCGCGCGGGAAATCGCGGAACTCGGCCAAATCGTCTTCACCGACAACACGATCGGCGACCGTCACACGCGCCTGCGCAAGCTCGATGCCTTTCGTCTGTTGCAGGAAAGATGCGACGCCAATGCGCGCCTGGTGCAGGCTGCAGCCTATGCGGTCGAAGCGCCCGAGGGGGAGCGCGCGAACCTCCTGGCCGAAGCCGTCGCGGCCATTCCATTCGACCAGGTGCGCGCACGGCTCGAGGCCGCGCTGAAAGAACAAACGCCGCCGGCTCGCAGCCCGATTCCGGTTACGCAATAACCCGTACGAAGAAATCCCGGCTATCGGGAAACGGCCGAAACGCTAGGCTTTGACGGATCGTAGCGATCCCGCGGAGGCCTGCCATGCACAGCGGTAACTCAACCAAAATCGGCGAAATGCGCCTCCTGGCGGAACATCTGCGCGAATATGCAGCGCGGCGCAGCTTTGCGATCTATGCCGAGAAGATGGAAGTTGTTGCGAAGGAACTCGACCGGTGCGCCACCGCAGTCGAGGCGCGCGGATTCGTTCTGCAGTGACGAATGCCCGCATCCGAAGCGTATTCGACGGCGCCACCGAGCAAGTCGACACTCAACAGCTTGAGTTCGAGCGCATCGCACGAGAGCTTGAGGGTATCTCCGCGTGGCTTTTCCGGCGTAATTCCGATC
>JBEKLK010000244.1:0-5753 GCA_050010235.1 Rhizomicrobium sp. | reverse complement strand
CGGTTCGACGTCGGGCGCCAGCGGAACCTTCTTCAGATGCACGCGCAGAATCTTCTCGCGGCCGCCGAGATCGGGATTGGGAACGACGACTTCGCGGTCGAAACGGCCCGGACGCAGCAATGCGGGATCGAGCACGTCGGGGCGGTTGGTGGCCGCGATCAGGATCACGCCTTCATTGGCTTCGAAGCCGTCCATTTCGACCAGCAACTGATTGAGCGTCTGTTCACGCTCGTCGTTGCCGCCGCCGAGGCCGGCGCCGCGGTGGCGTCCGACCGCGTCGATTTCGTCGATGAACACGATGCAGGGCGCGTTCTTCTTGGCTTGTTCGAACATGTCGCGCACGCGGCTGGCGCCAACGCCCACGAACATTTCCACGAAATCGGAACCCGAGATCGTGAAGAAGGGAACATTCGCCTCGCCGGCGATGGCGCGCGCGAGCAGGGTCTTGCCGGTTCCCGGAGGACCGACCAGCAGCACGCCCTTCGGGATGCGGCCGCCCAGCCGCTGGAACTTCTGCGGATCGCGCAGGAAATCCACGATCTCCTTCAGTTCGTCCTTGGCCTCGTCGACGCCCGCCACGTCCTCGAAGGTGACGCGGCCCGTCCGCTCGGTGAGAAGCTTTGCCCGGCTCTTGCCGAAGCCCATCGCCTTGCCGCCGCCCGCCTGCATCTGGCGCAGGAAGAAAACCCACACCGCAATCAGGAGCAGCATCGGGAACCAGTTGATGAAGATGCTCATCAGATTGATGCCGTCATCCGGCGGCGCGGCGCTGATGTTGACGTTGTGCTCCATCAGGCGCGGAACGAGCGTGGGATCGTCGGGCATATAGGTCGAGAACGCCTGGCCGTTGGTGAGTTCGCCCTTGATCTGCTTGTCCTGGATCGTGACCTTCGCGACCTGGCCCTGGACCACCTGCTGGTTAAACTGGGTGAATGTGATGTTGGACGGGTTCTGATGGGCGCCCGTGTTCTGGAACATGTTGAACAGAAACACGAGCAGCAGCGCGATCAGAATCCACAGCGCAAGATTACGAAGATTGTTCACCGGCCGTCCTTTCATGGTGGCCCGACCCGGCGGCAGGGCCGGACAAGCCTGCCGTCATAGATAGGGTGCTTTATACCGCGTTGCCAGCCATCAAAACGTTAAGAAATTCGCGACCCCGCGGCAACGGCGATTTCCAATTCCACTTAAAGATCGCGGTTAATCGTATCCTATGGAACCCATTAGACATTCGAGCCGGCACGATTCCGCGACAATTCCCGCGCGATCACAAGCGTGTGCGGCCCGAATGCCGCCTCGGGCTGGCCCGCAGGTGCGATACGGCAACCGTGGAGGGTGCGCGCCGCGACAAGCTCACCCCGGCAGATCGCGTCGAACAAACGCTCCAGACGCTCGAAACGGGGCCGGTAAGGCTCGCGGGACACGCGCGACAGGAGCCAGGCAAATGCCCTGAGACCGATCTCGCGGGGCGCCGCCGCCAAACGCGAAGGGTCCAGCAGCACATGGCCGTCGCGAATCCGGGAGGCCCGGGCCAGCAGGTTTTCGGTGGCGTGATCGAGCGCCTCTCTGGCACGCGCCAGATGCCGCGCGGCGCCCGCAATCCTCGAACTCGAAAGCCCGAGTTCCTCCAGCATCGGCCACGCCTGACGCATCCGCGCCCGGGCGAATTTGGGATCGGCATTCATGGGATCTTCGACCCAAGCCTCCTTCCGCGCCGCCAGATATGCGCGCAACTCCAATCGCTGCATGCCCAGCAACGGCCTGACGACCCGCAAATCGTCGAACCCTGGCACGGGATAGAGCGCGACCGGTCGCATCGCGGACAGTCCGTCGAGCCCGCTGCCGCGACTGAGCCTGAGCAGGAAGGTTTCGGCCTGATCCTCGAGGGTATGGGCGGCATAGACGCCCGCGATCTTGTGGGCATGACACCAATCGCCGATCAGGCGATAGCGCGCCTGGCGCGCCGCGGCTTCGATATCGGCTTTGGGTTTCTTGTCTTTCCAGACCAGCAATTCGCTCTTCAGGCCCACCGCCTTCGCGCGGCGAAGCACGTCGCGGGCGATGCGTTCGGAGTCCGGATTGAGGCCATGATCGACCGTCAGCACGATCGGCGCGGGCTTCGCCGCCGCACGCGCCCAATCGGCGAGCAGGAACATCAAGGCCAGGGAATCGCCGCCGCCGGAGACCGCCACGGCGCCGGGCCATGGTGCGCCACGCGCCAACACATCCGCCATCGCAGCCGCGAACTCTGCCGCGGCTGCGACGGGCTTTTCGGCGGCGACTACTTTTGGGGCCGCCTCGCGCGGTTTCCCGGCAGCGCGCTTCGTCTTTTCAATCGCCGCCTTGGATTTCTTCGCGACGAGCGCCTTAGCGGCACTCGGCCGCTTTGCGGGCGCCGAGGGCTTGCGCTTCGATGGTTTTCGAGGCCGTAGGATAGCTTTTGGGGAGCGCGGCAAGGGCGGTGCAGCCTTCTTTTTTCTGGTTCATCGCAAGCAGCGACTGGCCAAGCCGCAGCATGCTCTCCGGCGCGCGCGGACTCGACGAAAATCTCTTGAGTTCCTCGGCGAAGGCACGGGCGGCATTGGGATAGTCCTTCTGCACATAGGCGATATCGCCCACCCAATAGATCGCTTGCGGCGTCAGGTCATCCTTGGGATGAGTGTCGGCGAAATTGCGGAACGCGGCGCGCGCTTCGTCATATTGCGCTTTCGCAAGCAGGGTCATCGCCGCATCGAATTGTGGGTGCGTATCGATCGAGGCCGTCTGCTGGGGCGCGCCGGCCTGCGGCCCCGTCGGCTGAGGTAGCGTTGCGCCCGGCGGCAAGGTACCGAGCACGCCGGGCGGCGGCGCAAGATGGATCGGGCCGTTCGATGCGGGAGGCGGCGCACCGGTTTCGGCCGGAGGCGGGCCCATCGTTGCACCGAGGTTTGTCTGCGAGCCATTGCACGGCAAGGTGTTCGGATCGTCGGAGCCGGTTCCCGCGCTGAGCTGCTGCGCCGACAGCGTACAGAGCTTGTAATCGAAATCCTTCTGCATGCGGGTGATGCGCGCGTCGAACTCGCTGACGCGATGGTCGAGTTGTTCCATCTGGCCGGTCAGCCGGCGCAACGTATCTTCCAGATCGCTCACGCGCTGATTGAGGCTCGCGATGCTCGAATCCTGTGCCTGCTCGCGTTGCAGCCGCTCCTGCTTGTCTTTGTCGGATTCTCCGAAAATATCGGCGACCTGCACCCATCCGGTGCGATCCTGAACCGACGCGATCCTGCCTTCCAGTCGCGCGGCCTGCGCCTCATCGGCGGCGAGACGCACGCGCAAGGCTTGTGCAGTTTCGTCGCCCGGCGGCGCATCGGCCAACGCGACGCTTCCGAGGAAAAGTCCCAGGCCCGCAACCAGAAGCGGTTTTGCCCACCGCGCGCGCATCTCGCCAGTCTTGTTCATTGCCGTCACCGTTCCCAAAACAGGACCCCTTGCCGATAATTTCTATACGATTTCCATAGTTGGCCGAAATTGAGGCTCCCGAACGAAAAGGGCGCCCATCGGGCGCCCGTTTCGAAAATACCTGTCACGCCCCGCTCAGGAGGACGTGCCGCCCGCAACGACCGTCACGCCACGCCGGTTCTGTGCCCAGCAGGATTCGTCGGATTCCGTGCAGATGGGACGTTCCTTGCCGTAGGAGATCGTATCGACGCGGGCCGACGACACGCCCAGGCTCACGAGATATTCCTTCACGGAATTGGCGCGCCGCGCGCCCAAAGCGAGATTGTATTCGCGCGTTCCGCGTTCGTCGCAATGGCCCTCGACCGTGACGCGGACTTCCGGATATTTCTGCAGCCATGCCGCTTGGCGTTGCAACACGGTCCGGTCTTCGTCCTGGACCGCAAATTTGTCGTAGGCGAAGTGAACGGTGTCGCCGACATTGACCTTGAGGTCCTGCTCGCTGCCTGCCACGACACTCGATTGCGTTTCGCTCGTCATGGGGCCGGTCGAGGCAGGCGGCGGCGTTTCAGCGGTCGCTTGCGGCTTTGTCGTGCAACCGGCGATCAACACAACCGAAACAATCGCGGCAAATTGGAGACCGGTAGAAAACTTCAGCATGGCAAGCCTACTCCACTATGGCGTGTCCCATGGTGCGCAGGAACAGCGCAAAATTCGACGCTCGCACCGCTTCCATAACGTATGATAGGCCTGAATAGACCCATAGTTACTTGTACTTCACACTACAAAGTTCCCGCCTATTGGATCAAGGGCGACCACGCCGGATCGGACGCACCGCCCGCTG
Organism: Rhizomicrobium sp.; assembly: GCA_050010235.1. Taxonomy (GTDB): domain Bacteria; phylum Pseudomonadota; class Alphaproteobacteria; order Micropepsales; family Micropepsaceae; genus Rhizomicrobium. Next base: position 1,474 of record JBEKLK010000244.1, on the reverse strand, counting down.
TCGGGACGCGCTGCTCGTTGCGGCCCGTCACGTCCACCGACCAGATCTGCGAACCGCGGCCGCCGCGCAAAGTGCGGGAAAACATCAACACGCGGCCGTTCGGCGCCCAAGTGGGCCCCTCGTCTTCCCAGCCGGTCGAGAGAATGCGCGTGCCGCTGCCATCGGGGCGCATGACGCCGACGCGGAACGTGCCTGCCGATTGATTGGTAAACGCGATCAGGTCGCCGCGCGGACTCCAGACCGGGGTTCCGTTCTTTCCGGCCCCGAAGCTGATGCGATGCACGTCCGAACCGTCGGCATTCATCACATAAATCTGCTGCGAGCCGCCGCGGTCGGATTCGAAGGTGATCTTCGCTCCGTCCGGCGAAAACGACGGCGCCGTGTCGATGGCGGGATCGGTGGTGAGGCGTGCCACGGCGCGCGTGCGCAGATCCATCACGTAAATGTCGGAGTTGCCGTTCTTCTCGAGCGTCATCGCCACCTTGTTGCCATCCGGCGAAAAGCGGGGCGAAAACGTCATGTCGGGAAAATCGCCCAGCATCTGCTGCCGACCGCTTTCGAGATCGAACAGATAAACGCGCGGCTTGCCGGAAATATAGGACAGGTAGGCGATGGTCTGCGCCGAGGGATTGAAGCGGGGCGTCAGCACCATGTAGTCGCCATGCGTCAGGTAAGTCGGATTGGCGCCGTCCTCGTCCATCACCGCGAGCAGCTTCTTGCGCGCCAGCATCGGCCCGCTTTCCGCGATGAACACGATGCGGGTATCGAAATAGCCCTTCTCGCCGGTGATGCGCTGGTAGATCGCATCGGAAATCATGTGCGCGATGCGCCGCCAGTTTTCGGGATTCGCGGAATATTGCGTGCCCAGCATCGAGGTTTCGCCGTAGATGTCCCACAGGCGGAAATCGACGCGCAGCCTGCCGTCCGGCTGCATCTGTGCCTGACCGGTGACGAGACCTTGCGCGTTGATGACGCGCCAATTGGCGAAATTGGGCGGCACGTCGATATTGGTGATGTGGTCGATGAAGGATTTGGGATCGAGCGATTTGAAGAGGCCTGAGCGCTGGAGATCCGCGCGCACGACGCCGGCGATGTTCTGTCCGGCAGCCGCGTCGGAAGACTGCGGCGCCCCGAAATTCGGAATCGCGATCGGCATGGGCTGGATGTTGCCCTGATTGACATCCACCTGCAGCGCGGCCGACGCGGGCGCGGCGAGAGCGAACGCCAGACTCACAAGAGCTGCAAAACCCAGTGCGAAATTTTTCATGCCGAAATTCTTCATGCCATGTCTCCTGAACGCTACTGTCCGGCCATCAGGCGCGGGTCGAAACGAAACGGATTGATCTCGCGCCAGTCGCCGTATCGGTCGGGCGGCAATTTATAGGGCGCGCAAGTCACGATCGCCCGACGCGCCGCATCGGCGGCCGCACGTACATAAAGATCGCGCGCGGCCGCCGCTGCGGAGTCTGCAGTT
>JBEKLK010000243.1:0-6377 GCA_050010235.1 Rhizomicrobium sp. | reverse complement strand
GGCACGCGTTGCGCATAGTCCTCGAAATCGGGAAACCTTGTGCGGAGGAACTCCTCTTCGCCGCGGATCACGGGGAGATAAATCGCGAAGAACATTACGACCAGCGCCACGCCCACCCACCAGCTTCGCGCCGCCACAGCGAAGCCGATGCCCATCAGCAGCGACCCGAGGTAAAGCGGGTTGCGCGTGTAAGCATAAGGTCCGGAAGTCGCCAGCGTCTCGTTCTTCCGTACGTGGCCGGACGCCAGCGCGCGAAGCAAAAGGCCCGGGACGATCAGCACCGCACCCAGCGCGAGGCATCGCCCGGTAGGCCGCGCCAGCCAGAAGTAAAGGACGGCGAACGCAAATCCCAATGGCACCCGGATGCGGCGCGCGATGCTTGAATACTCAGCCATGAGACCGATCCGTCGAGAGCGGATGCTGTTGTCCACCGCTTTGGCCGGAAGCCAGTAGTTTGCCGGCGGCGTCCACCACTTCGTCCACTCCAATCTCCAGCATTCCTTCGTCCGGTTGCGAACGCCGCGCGTATGTGGTCGCACTGGCCAGGTTGCGCAGCACGATACTCCGCGTTCCGTAGGGCCCCAAAGATGGCGACCACCGGGACTTGCAAGGCGGCCGCGAGGTGCATCGGGCCGGTGTCTCCGCCGATAAACAATCGAGCCCGACGCGTGAGCGCGATCAGTTCGGTGACGGAACATTTCATCGGTATGGCTGCGCCTGTGCTCGCTGCTTCCGCTGCGCCCGCCAAGTCATCTTCACCCGGACCGTAGTTGACAATCGAGCGCAGACCTACCGTAGCCAGCGCATGCGCCACGCGACCATAACGCTCCGCCGGCCAGCGTTTCGCTCCCCAGCCTGCCCCCGGATTCAGGATTGCGAAGTGGCTGATTCCGTCCGCAGCCAATCGTTGGTCAACTCTGCGTTCGGTCTCGGCATCGCGCGGCAGCCGGACCGTGGGCAAGCTCAACTTCTGTTGCGCGACGGCCTCGACCATCGAGAGATTCTGTTCGATCACATGCGCGCCTCGTGGGATCGCGCGGCGGGTGTACCAAAGACTGGCGGGGGCTTCGCGGGGTTCGGCCGCGCCATACACCACGGGTGCGCCAGCTAACCGCGCCAGCACCGCGGAGCGGATCGCGCCCTGCAGATCAATGGCCAGGTCGTAGTGCGCGCTGCGAACGTCGTTCCAGACTCTCGCGATCTGCTCCAGGGTGGAAATGGTTAGCAACGACTTCTTCCACTTGTTCAAGGAAATGGTGTGCACCCAGTCGGCGAGCGGGCGGTGCGGCGAACGCGGCCCTCTGCGCGGAGTTCCGCACGCGCACAGAAGTTCAGCCCAGCGCTCTTCGATGAGCCACCCGATCATCGCGTTGGGAAACGCCCCGCGCAGAGCCTGCGCCGCGGGCAGAGTATGGATTACGTCACCCATGGCGCTGAGGCGCACGATCAGAATCCGCCGGCTGCTGATGCTGGCGGGCGCTTCCGACTTCGCGATCACGACTTCCCCGGCAAGATTCGCGAGCGGATTATTTCGCTCGTGGAGTGATCCTTGGGATCGCCGACAATTTCGACCCGACCGCCATTTTCCGTGACCGCATCGCGCTCCGGGACAGCGTCGGCTGTGTAGTCGGTGCCTTTGGCCTGGATGTCGGGACGAATCTCGCGAATGATGGCGCGGACGTCGAGTTCGGGGAAGATTACGACAGCGTCGACATCGGCCAACGCGGCTACAATTTCGGCGCGCTCTTCGGCGGGCATGATGGGCCTGCCCTCGCCTTTGAGGATGCGGACCGATTCGTCGGAATTGATTGCCACTACGAGTTTTCCGCCCAAAGCTTTGGCTCCGCGCAGATAACGGACGTGGCCGACGTGCAGCAGATCGAAATTGCCATTGGCCAGCGTAATGCGCTCGCCGGCGCGCCGCCATTCCTCTACGCGTTGGCGAAGCTCGCGGCGGCTCAGGATTTTATTGTGTGCGTGCAATTGTGTGCGTGCAGTTATGTGATCGTGACTTCATAAACTTAATGCTCGCGCGTGACCGGTGGCGACTGTTCCAGAGCCTGCAATAGTTCCTGTCTCGAAACAGTTGCCGTGCCGCGCTTCATAACGACAATTCCGCCCGCGTAGTTGGCCAGTTGCGCAGCTTCTTCCGTGGTCGCTCCGGCGGCCAGCGCGGCGGTGAAGGCCGCGATCACGGTGTCGCCCGCGCCCGTTACGTCCGTGACCTGATCCGATCCGAAAATCGGAATGTCTACCGGCTTGTGCTTCTGATCGAAGGCGACCATCCCATCGCGACCGCGAGTGATTACCAGGGACCGCAACTTCATGCGTTCCATGACTTGCTTCCCCGCGCTCACAACCTTATCCCAGTCCTGGCCGATGCGGATGCCGAGCGCTTCCTCGACCTCCGCCTCGTTGGGCGTGGCCGCGGTTACGCCCGAATATTGCATCAGGCGATAACGCGAATCGACCACGACTGCCAACGCTCCCAGTTTGCCTTTCTCGCGCAAGGCGTTCAACAGCGCGGGCGTCGCGGCACCGTATCCGTAATCGGAGATGAGCAGCGCATCGGAGGCGTGGGCGTAGTTCCGGGCGGCCAGATAGAGTTCGCGAGTCAGATGAGGGCTAGGCGCCACTTGGGGTTCGCGGTCGATGCGCACCACCTGCTGCCGGGCGGTGTGGGTCATGCCCGCCAGAATGCGGGTTTTCGTGATTGTGCTGTAGCTTTTGTCCTTGAGCGCGCCGCTGACCGCGATGCGCTTGTGACGGAAGTATTTCAGCAACATCCGCCCGGGTTCATCATCGCCCACAATGCCGACGGGAAGAACGTTGACCCCCAGGTCGGCAAGATTGTTCGCGGCATTCGCTGCGCCGCCGGGGACGACGGTGCGTTCGCGGTGCTTCAAGATCAGGACTGGAGCTTCGCGGGAGACCCGCGAAATCTCGCCGAAGACGAATTCGTCGGCAACCAGATCACCCAGCACCGTGATCGTGATCTTGGGGAAGGACTCGACGAGTTTCTTCAGGCGATCGGCCTCTTTGGGATGTTTGGTCATGGTTGCGATGACATTGGTCGCGGCAGCGCCTCTCGGGTCGTGACTGCGCGGGCGAGACGCCCCGCGACAGCCTCCGGGACGGCGGCGCTACAGTGGCGATTCTCTCATGCGCCGCGGCGTCTTTCCTCGATCTTGCGCAGGATGGTATCCAGGACGTTAGCGGCATCGGCCAGTTCCATGCGGACGGGAATGACTGAAAGCGGCTGCAAAGCCGAGAGAAAGGGCCCAAGATTGACGGCGTCTTTTTCGGTAGTGACAAAACCGCCAGCCTCGCTGCGCTGCCGGAGCGCCAGCAATTCACGAATGTCCTTTTCGGTGTAGGCGTGATGGTCGCGATAAAATGCCTGCGCGGCAGGATCGATATTTGCCGCTTTCAGTTGCAGCACGAAATTCTGGGGACGCGCGATGCCGCAGAATGCAACCGGCCGTGGCGGAACATTGTGCGGAATAATTCCACGCCGCACACGCCATATCAGTTTTCCTTCCGCCGGCAATAAATCCACCGTGGCGCCACTGGCAAGGACGATGGCGTCGGCGCGGCGGAGCGAACGCAGCGGCTCCCGCAGTCGCCCTGCGGGAAGCAGATGGTCGGTCGCGTCTTGCGGGGTGACCAGAACGATGTCGAAGTCCCGGGCCAGGGCGCGGTGCTGGAACCCGTCGTCCAGCAGATGAAGTTGCGAGCCGAATCTCGACTCGGCGAAGCGTCCGGCATCGTAGCGGCTCTCGCCAACCACGACTGGCACCTGCAACTTGCGCGCGATGAGGAGCGGTTCGTCGCCGAACTCGTCCGGCAGGCCGGCGGGATCGACTAACTTCACGCCCCTGGACTTGCGCCCGTAGCCGCGCGACAGGACGTCGAACCTCACGCAGCGCGCCTGGAGAAGTTCGCCGAGCAGCAGCACAAATGGAGTCTTGCCGGAACCTCCGGCAGAAACATTTCCAACGCTGACGACGGGCCCCTGCAAACGGCGCGCCCGAAGAATGCCGCGGTCGTAGAGCGCGTTGCGCGTTGCCACCACTCCGCCGTAGATGGCCGACAGGGGATTCAATCGGTATGCGCAGCCTGAGCGGAAAGTGGTCTTGAATCGCTTTGCTCCAGCAGAGTCTTCAGCCCTTCCAGCGTGCGCCCGGTCGCGCCGGTCTGCGAGCGCACGGTTTCTTTCGCGCGGCGGCCCAGGGCCAGGCGTTCCCCGTCGTCTGCCAGCAGCTGCATGAGTGTGAGCGGCAACTCCGACAGACCGACGATGCGGACCGCGTCGCGGCTTTGAAAGAGATTCACGACATCGCGAAAGTTTTCGGTATGGTTGCCGGTTACGACGGCCACGCCGTGCTGGGCGGGCTCGATGATGTTGTGCCCGCCGCGCGGGACCAGGCTTCCGCCCACGAAGGCGACGTCGGCCAAGGCATAGAGCGCGGCGAGTTCGCCGATAGTGTCGACCAGCAGTACGCCACCGGCCAGAGCCTGGTTGGCCCAACGCGAGCGGCGGGATGAAGGCATGCCTAGTTGCTGGAGCAGGATGGCGACGTCATCGAAGCGCTGGGGATGACGCGGGGCGAGAATCATCACGGCGCGGGGATGGGCGACTCGAATATTCTCAAAGGCCTTCAGCAGAACTGGCTCTTCGTCTTCGACTGTGCTGCCACAGACCAGGATAGGCCCGGCGTGCTCTAAGGCCAGGGATTGGCGCAGGCTTTCGACCAGGGGTAGCGGCGGGGGCAGATTCACATCGAACTTCAAATTGCCGGTAACGCGCACGCGTTGCGCATCGGCGCCGATATATCGCAGGCGCGCGCCATCCTGCTCGGTCTGGGCCAGAAATAGGTCAACGTGGGCCAGCATCTTACGGAGTGCCCAGCGGAAACGGCGATAGCTAGGCCACGAACGATCCGAGATGCGGGCGTTGACCACTGCAATGCGGGCTCCGCTGGCATGGGCCAGGCGGAGGAAGTTGGGCCAGAATTCAGTTTCGGCGAGGATTACGAGCTCCGGCTGCAGGGCTTGCAGATAAGGACGGATGGCGAAGCCGAAATCCAGTGGAAAATAGAAGACGCTTTCATCGCCGAAGCGCAGGCGGGCGAGTTGCTGCCCGGTATCGGTGGTAGTCGAGACTAGAATGCGATGCGAGGGAAAGCTCCGGCGCAGGGCCTCAACCAGTCCGCTGACCGCAATCACCTCGCCCACCGAAACGGCGTGCAACCAGATGACGCGCCGGACGGACGAGAACGAGGGCGAAGAAGAACCATTAAGGCGCGCCGGGATTTTTCCCAGGCGCTCGGCTAGGCTGGTGCGATACTTGCCGTGGCGGAAGATCTGGTAGAGCCAGTAGGGCAAGCTCACGAGCATTGCCAGCGCCAGCGCCAGGCTGTAAAGGAGATAGCTCAACCTGAGCCATTCTAAACCGGTACCGGCGAAGCGGACACCAACCGTGGCATCTATAATCGGGGGCATGGCCGTATCGCCGAAAAGCGGGGTTTGGGCGGTGTTGGTAGTGTGCGGTGCCGGGTGGCTGGCGCTTGGTCTGGTGGCAAAGAACTTCGTGAAGCCGGTGGCCAAGAGCGCCTTTAACTATCCGGCCCACGACCTGCATCGCGAGGAGAAAGTTTCGATTGCGGCTGATCCTTATGACACCCCGGGGAAAGCCAGCATCTTCTCGGCTAATTTTGCCGGGCACGACTTCCTGCCCATTTTTTTTATCGTGACCAATGACGGGGATCAGCCGGTGTCCATTGCCAACATGGCAGTCACCCTGCTCACCGCCAATCATTCCAAGCTGACGCCGATTTCTCCGGAAGATTTGTATCGGAGACTTTCCAATCCTCAGGTAAGCACGAATCCGCTGCCCTTTCCGAAGAAGGTGAAGGGGACGATTTCGAAGAAGGAAATGGATGAGATCGAGTCCTCCCAGTTCGCCGCGCGCGCGGTTGAGCCGCACGCGACTCAGTCCGGATTCTTGTTCTTTGACGTGGCCGGAATATCATCGCCGCTGTCGGGTGCGGACATCGACATAACTGGCGTGAACGACGCGAAAGGAAATGAGTTGCTTTACTTTGAGATCGCGCTGGACAAGTATTTAAATGCGCCGAAGACGAACTAGGTGTGCACATGTTTCGAAAGGGTGCGGCTTCCAGTCGCACCGTAAGTCCCCCGAATTCAATCCCGGTTTTAGCCACCGAGGTTGTGGATTTCGGATCGAGGTTGGCGGTAATGTAGGGTCTTAGAGATACGCAATCCGGCGTCTGAAATCTTCGGAGGGAGCCCATGAGCCAGCATAAGTCGGGTAAGCCATCGAACAGCAATCGGCGAAGTTTTCTAAAGGCGAG
>JBEKLK010000242.1:0-5798 GCA_050010235.1 Rhizomicrobium sp. | reverse complement strand
AGCATATCGGTCGTCAGATCCCCGGCGCCGTTCCCGGCTTGTCGTAAAGGCCGCGATATGAATCGCCCATATCGCGCGCATCGAGCCAGGCCTTGAACTGCTCCGGCGTATAGTCGCGGCCGACCCATTCGGCGAGCGCGCGGCCCTCGGCCTCCTCGCGCGCGAATTGCGGAAACGCCTTCAGCCAATGCTGGTGACGCCGCGGCCAATGCAGATACGGCCAGGATGCGAATTGCTTCAGTGCGTCGTCGAATGCATTCCAACCGCCCGCGTTCAGCAGATAGAGCGCGGCGGCGAAGCTCGTGCGATCCTGACCGCCCGAACATTTGAGCAGCACCGGTGCCGGCGCGTCGCGGAATGCGTCGAACAGATTGATCAACATCTGCCGCGTCGGCAGCCGCCGCGAACTGAGCATCACGTCGAAATGCGCAACTCCGAGCGAGGCGCAGATGCGCGTCTCGTATCGCCACCACATGTGATGCGGATTGGGTCCGCGCAGATTGATCACGCTGCGGATGCTCCGCGCGCGCAGGAAAGCGCGAAGGAACCCGGCATAGGCCTGCGACGAGCGCGCAGCTCTGCCCGGCACGATCCAGTGGAAGTTGTAAAGGACGTCCGACGGCGAGCGCATGTCAGCCGATCGTCTTTCCCATCCGGACGATCGGCACGCGCACGCCCAACGGCGTGTCGACGCTGAGCCGCTCGATTTCGCGATAGCCGCAAGCCTTGTATAACGGCAGGCCGGACATCGTCGCGCCGAGTTCGGTGCGCCTGAAGCCTTCGGCGGCAGCCTTCTCTTCGCACAAGCCGAGAATCAGCCTGCCAACGCCCTGTCGTGCGAAATCGGGGTGCGTGTACATTGCGCGCACGCGCGCAGCGTCGGTCTGAGGATCGAGCAGCGCCGAATCGCGGCCGGCCGAATGATCGCCGCCGAACAAGGTTGCACGCCGGCTCCAGCCGCCGCATCCCGCGATGCGCCCCTCCCGCTCGACCGCATAATAGGTCCCGTCTTCGATCAATTGCGTGTCGAGCCCCATGATCGCGAACGATGCCTCGACTTCCTCGGATGTGAGATGGGCACGCAGCAGAACTCGTATCGAGACATCCATCAGCGACCGGAGCGTTTCCAGATCGCCGGGCTGCGCCGGCCGGAACGTAAAATGGTTAGCGGCTGTTTTCCACATTTTGCCTGTATAGCGCACTCTTTGACGATCGAACGAGAATATTTCGTGCCGAAACGAGACAGCGATTGAGCTTGGAACGCATTGAATTTTTGAAAAAGTTTTGCGGAAATTTTAAGCGGTTGGAACGTATACCAGACCGCATGAACACATTCACCGCGCGCCCCGACGAAAACGCCTCGCCTTCGGCCCCGTGGCTCACAGGCGCAAAGGTCTACGACCTGCTCGCCGCCTCGCCGCTGATTTTGTGGTATGCGATCTGTGTCGTCCAGCAGGTGCCGCAGCTGCTTGATGAAGTGGCCGCAATCTGGGTACGCGAGCAGCAATTGCTGCCGATCATCGATCTCCTGTCCAAATTTTCCGTATTCCTGTTCACCGCCGTGCTGATCGGTCTCCTCGTCGGGCGCCGCACGCCTACGGCAAAAGCCCAAGGCTTCTTTCCGCGGATTGCCGCTTTCCTCGGCTGCTATCTCGGCGTGACGATCCTCCTGCTGCCGCGCCATCCGGTGGGCTGGGGGACCGAAGTCGCTTCGACCGCGCTGATCCTGGGCGGCATGACTTTCGCGCTCTACGGGTTGCTCTGGCTCGGACGCTCGATCAGCATCATGTCGGAAGCCCGCCAGCTCGTGATCGGCGGCCCTTATTCGATCGTGCGTCACCCGCTCTATCTGGGCGAGCAGCTCGCGCTCACGGGAGTAGCCCTGGCATACATGTCGCCACTGGCGCTGGCGCTGCTGGCGCTGCAATTCGCGTTTCAGATCTATCGCATGGGCTTCGAGGAACAGGTACTGAGCGATGCGTTCCCCGAATATGCGGCCTACAAGGCGCGCACTGCGCGCCTGATCCCGGGCATCTACTGATCACCCTCGCCGCGGAACCAGACGGAATTTTGCGCGCTCACGGGCGCGAGGCCGCGGCGAAAATTGTTTCAAAAAGCCGGCAATCCGGCCGCGAATGGGCCGGCGGCTCAGGTTCTCCTTGACCCGGGGGGTTCGGCAAGTATATTGCCGCGCTCCCGAGGCGGCAGAGGCTGCCCGGATTTCCATTTTCCCCGGTTTTCCGGGCTTTCTTGCAAGGATTTCGGCCATGTTCGCGGTCATCCGCACCGGCGGCAAGCAATATACGGTCGTCAAGGACGATGTGCTCACTGTCGAGCGCCTCGACGGCGACGTGGGCGCCACCCTCACGCTGGGCGAAGTTCTGATGCTGGGCGGCAAGTCGCCGAAGACCGGCGCACCGCTGGTTGCGGGCGCGTCCGTGTCGGCTGAAATCGTCGAGCAGGGTCGCGGCGAGAAGGTCGTCGCCTTCAAGAAGAAGCGCCGCAAGAATACGCACCGCAAGCGCGGCCATCGTCAGCCCTTCACCAAGCTGAAGATCACGGCGATCCACGCCCACGCGAAGCACGACAAGCACGAGACGGAGGCCGCCCATGGCGCATAAGAAAGCCGGCGGTTCCTCGCGCAACGGACGCGACTCGGCAGGCCAACGACTCGGCGTGAAGAAATTCGGCGGCGAAGCGATTACGGCCGGCAATGTGATCGTGCGCCAGCGCGGCACGAAGTTCTTCCCCGGCGACAATGTCGGGATGGGCAAGGACCACACGCTGTTCGCGACGGAAACCGGCAAGGTCGAATTCCGCGAGGGCTTCAAGCGCCGCACTTACGTATCGGTCGTTGCCTCGAACATGCCGGCGAAGGACGCCGGTTGACATAGGCGGTTTCGAAAAGAGCCGCCACGAAATGGGCGGCTCATCGTGCGAGGGAAGATGGCCCGCCATCTTCCCTTTTTTGTTCCCTCGAACGAGGGGACTGTCATGTCCAGACTTGAAACGGAGCGGCTGCTCTTACGCGAGCCTGAAGAGGCGGATGTGCCTGCCATAACCGCGATGATCGGCGATTGGGAGGTGGTGAAGAATCTGGCGACTGCGCCTTATCCCTATCTCAAAGAACACGCCCACGCATTCATAGTGCGGGTCGCGGAAGCGGGAGCCAGGGGCGAAAGCTATGTGTTCGCCATCACGCGAAAGCCGGACGGCGCCTATCTCGGAACGATCGGCCTGCATTTGCGCGACGGCGCCTTTGAGATCGGCTATTGGCTCGGCAAGCCGCACTGGAAAATGGGTTATGCGACTGAGGCGGCCCGCAAGGTGATCTCATTCGGCTTTCATGAGTTGAAGGCGACAAAGCTCGTCGCGGGCTGGTTCCACGACAATCCGGCTTCCGGCCACGTGCTGGAAAAGCTCGGGTTTCGGCCTGACGGCGCGGAGCAGCGCGATTGCGCGGCCCGCGGCCACTCCGTGTATTGTCACCGGGTGGTGCTCGACCGCGAAAATTTCGGCCAGAAGAAGGTGGCGGCGTGACAGTGGTGCGGAGTCTATCCCGATGAAATTTCTCGACGTCGCCAAGGTCTATATCGGTTCAGGCGCGGGCGGAAACGGCTGCGTCTCGTTCCGGCGCGAGAAATTCATCGAATATGGCGGACCGAACGGCGGCAATGGCGGCCGCGGCGGCGATCTGTGGGCGGAGGCGGTCGAGAATCTGAACACACTGATCGACTACCGCTACCAACAGCATGTGATGGCCAAGAACGGTCAGCACGGCATGGGCCGCGAGATGTCGGGCGCCAATGGAGATGACGCGATCATGCGCGTTCCCGTGGGCACGCAAATCTACGAAGAGGATGGCGAGACGCTGATCTGCGATCTTGCCCAGCCTGGTGCGCGCGTGTTGTTGCTGCGCGGCGGCAATGGCGGATTCGGCAATGCCCATTTCAAGAGTTCGACCAACCAGGCGCCGCGCCATGCGAACCCCGGCCAGCCCGCCGAAGAGAAAACGGTCATCCTCAAGCTCAAACTGATCGCCGACGCCGGTTTGATCGGCCTGCCCAATGCCGGCAAGTCGACGTTTCTTGCCCGCGTTTCCGCCGCGAAACCCAAGATCGCCGATTATCCCTTCACGACTCTCACGCCGCAGCTCGGCGTGGTGCGCATCGATCAGACGGATTTCGTCCTGGCCGATTTGCCGGGCCTGATCGAAGGCGCGCATGAGGGCTCGGGCCTCGGCGACCGGTTTCTCGGTCATGCGGAACGCTGCGGCGCAATCCTGCATCTGGTCGACGGCACCCAAAGCACCATCGCGCGCGCCTACAAGACCATCCGCGGCGAACTCGAAGCCTATGGTCACGGCCTCGCGGACAAACCCGAAATCGTGGCGCTCAACAAAATCGATGCGATTGCGAAGCCCGAACTCGCACGCAAGAAGGCCGCGCTTGAAAAGGCGTCCGGCGCAAAGGTGTTTCTCATTTCCGGTGTGAGCGGCGAAGGCGTCAACGACGTGTTGCGCGCCATGGCGGCCGAAATCAACAAGCGTCGCAACAGGGAGCGCCGTGGCGACGCTGCCGCCGACGCCTGGTCGCCGTGAGCGATCCGCTTGCACATGCGCGACGCGTCGTCGTCAAGATCGGGTCGGCTTTGCTGGTCGACTCGGATGCGTTGCGCCGCGATTGGCTCAAATCCCTCTGTGCCGATGTGACGGCGTTGCGGCGTGACGGCAAGGACGTGATCCTGGTGTCGTCGGGCGCGATTGCGCTCGGACGGCGGGCGCTCAAATTGCGCGAAGGCGCGCTCAAGCTTGAAGAAAGCCAGGCTGCCGCGGCTGCAGGGCAGGTGCGCCTGGCAGAAGCCTATGCCGACGGGCTTGCCGTGGAAGGCGTCGTCGCCGCACAAATTCTTCTGACCCTCAACGACACCGAAGAGCGCCGGCGTTATCTCAATGCGCGCGCCACCTTGCGCACCTTGCTCGCGCTCGGCGCCGTTCCCGTGATCAACGAGAACGATACCGTCGCAACCGCTGAAATTCGTTTCGGCGACAATGACCGGCTCGCCGCGCGCGTGGCCTCGATGATGGAAGCGGATTGTCTCGTGCTCCTGTCCGACGTCGACGGGCTCTACAGCACCGATCCCGCACGCGATTCGACGGCCCGGCATATCGGCGAAGTCGCACGTATCACGCCGGAGATCGAAGCGATGGCGGGGGGATCGAGCTCGGGTCTCGGCCGTGGCGGGATGAGTTCGAAAGTGCTCGCCGCGAAAATCGCCACCGCGGCCGGCGCGGAAGTCCTGATCGCAAAAGGCAAAGATGCAAATCCGCTCGCCGCCATCCGCGCTGGCGCTCCCCACACGCGATTCCTGGCCGGAAGCACTCCGGCCGCCGCGCGCAAACGCTGGATCGCGGGCGGATTGAAGATCGAAGGCGCGCTCGTCATCGATGCGGGGGCGGCCCGCGCGCTGGAAGACGGCAAGAGCCTGTTGCCCGCCGGTGTGCGGGCAGTCGAAGGCGCGTTCGAACGGGGCGATGCGGTGGCGGTGCGCGACATGGAAGGACGCGAATTGGCACGCGGTCTCGTGGCGTATCACGCGGAGGACGCTCGGCGCATCGCAGGACGGCGCAGCGCCGAAATCGAGACGATCCTGGGCTATCGCGGCCGCGACGAGATGATCCATCGTGACGATCTCGCGCTGACCGGGGAAAGATCGGCTTCCAAATGAATTCGCCCGCCGATCCGTCATTGAACTCGGAGTTGCATGCCATCGGGCTTGGCGCGCGGGCGGCGGCGACC
>JBEKLK010000241.1:0-5815 GCA_050010235.1 Rhizomicrobium sp. | reverse complement strand
CGATTGCCGCTCGTCTCAAAATACCAAAACTCTCCATGGCCGGGCTTGACCCGGCCACCCAGTCAGCGAGCGTCGGCGAGCTGAATTACGAATGGGCACTGTTGACTGGAGCCATTGGCCGCGTAGACACGCGGCCGCTGGGTGGGCGGGTCAAGCCCGCCCATGGAGAGGAAGGGAAACTTGCGTCCGCCCAATTCAAATTGCGTCATTGATGGGGACGGATCTCCGCGCGATCGGCCGGGTGCGCGAGCTCCCGGCCGATTCCCGCGAACCGCGACTTAGCCGTTTCCGATATTGGTGATGATGCCCAGCGCGAACTGCGCATAGACCGCCAACACTTCCTCGGCATAGATGCCGTACTCACGGCGTCGCGTGCGTAGGGGCCAATCGGTGCGATAATAATCGCGGCGGGTGATCACCTCCGCGGTATTGGGCACTTCGTTGGACTGATACCATTCGGGCAGTTTCGCGCAGTGCGCGAATAAGGTGCCCGGCGGCAGATCGGGATGCGCGATGACGGGGATCTTGTCGCCCCCGCCTCCTTCCGTGTCCGTGCCGCCGCCCGTGAACGGATTGTAGTAATAGCGGATCTGGCCGTTCGCGGTGAGGCTGAAGCCCGCGTCGCCGGTCGCCGTCACGTCGTAGCGCAGCAGCGGGCTCGACGCGCCGTTCAGCACCTTGGACGTGATGTTCTTCTGCTCCTGCGAAGACACCCAGATCACGGTCGGCCCCAGGCGATAATTGCTCCACATCGCCTCGAGCATGGCGTCGATCTCGACGACGGAGCCGTGGCCGGAGGATGTGAGAGGCGTGCCCACGCCCGCATTCGCGGCCGTGATCGTCTGCGTCGCCTGCGACGTCACCGTGCCGCCGGAAAACGCATTCGACAGATAGCCCGAGAAGGCGGTGGCGTTCTGCGAATTGTCTGCTGTGACGGTCGTGGCCAGCTGGCGACTCGACGCCAGCGCCGCATTGAAATAGGCGGTGTTGACCGTTGTGATCGCTTGCAACGATTCATTGCCCGACGTGCCGACGAACCAGGCATAGGCGACCGCGCCATTGACCAGCGCGACCGAGCAGCCGAGACCGGAGGTTCCGGAAACCGTTGCCTGGGTGGCGTTGCTCGATTTGTTCGAGTTGCCGCCGTTCAGCGTATAAGTCTGCCCGTCCATGCCGGTGATGGTCTTGGAGGGGGTGAAGCCGGTGGCCGCGTTGCCCTTGCAGTTGAGATAACCCTCGGCGGTGAGCGCCACGACGATGACGGAATAGGTCGCCGAAGGCAGCGTCGAGGACGTGTCGGCGACGGCCGACAGCGACGGCGTCGATGGCGTGCCGAGCGCGATGCCGCCCGCTCCCGTGCCGTTGCCCGCCAGCAATCCGTTCTCTTCCTTGCGCATGGTCTTCTGCAACAGGCGCATGGAGAGCGTGGCGTTGAGATCTTCGAAGCCTTCGCCGGCGCTTTCCGCTTCGAAGGTGAGGTAGTCTTCCTCGCCCAGCGTGACGTAAGGCGCGGACGCATTGGCCGTGGTGTACGACATGGCGCCCGAACGCTGGCCTTCCGGAATCCAGCCCATGGCGTCGAAGCCCGAACCGGTGAGCGCGGAAACGATTTTCCAGTTCGCCTGCGTGCCGTAGCCCGACGGACGGCCGACGCGCGGCGTCAGGTTGCGAAGCTTGGTGATGGTGGGGTAGAGATTTTTCGCCGGCGCCTGCAGATCGTAATAGGTGAGGCCCGAGCCCGTGGTGATGGCCTTGGCGAGCGAGCCGGATTTGAGAGCCGCCCGCATCAGGTCCATCGTTTCTTTGGTGACGTTCATCGCGAATGCCCTTTGGTTTGAGGAACGCCGTTGCTGAAGCGGCTGGTCGTTCGCGCGCCCGGTGCAGCGTCCCGGATGCGGCCCGCGATCTCCCGGCGACCCGGTCGATCGATAGCGATGGGTGTGTTTGTGTTACGCGCGCGTTCCCAACGGATCCGGCGCGGTCGCGAGCGGTTGCGCGAGGGACATCTTCATCAACACGAGCGTGCGCTCGTCGGGCGACAGCTTCGCCAGATGTTCCTGGAACGCCTTGCCGGGATCGGCGCCGAGTTCCTGGCCCTTCGTCACCAGGCGCGTGCCGGCGACCACGGGGCCGCCGGCCGCAGGTTGCGACTCGAGCGCCTCGATGCGCGCATTCTGCTCCGCGATTTTGGCGAGCGCGGTTTCGATTCTGGGTGCGATGTCGTTCATCGCCTTACGCAACATGGCGTTCTCCGCGCTGACCCTGAGAAAAGCTCCGGAGGCGAGCGTGTCGCTTTCGTCCTCGCCGGTCGCGCATTTGGCGCCCAACTCGCAGGCCGTGTCGTGCAGCTGCTGGATGCGCGCCAGATCGGCGGCCGAATTGCGCGCGCCGATCTTGGAAAGATCGGACTCCGCCGCGATCTCGATCTTTGCGATGGTCCCAGCTTCCGCGTTGTGCTTCAGCGCCGCCGCTTTCGTCGCGTGGAACGAGCCGTCTTTCGCCCGCCAGCCCTGCTCCACATCCGGCGCCACATTCGTGGGCGTCTTGAATTTGCGCAGTTCCATCGAGCCGTCCGCCTTCACCACTTCGAAGGTGGCGGTCGGGATGCAGGGATTGTCGACAAGGCTCACTTCGGCCGGCTGCGGCGTGTAGCGGGTCAGATGGGGCGCCTCGGCATCGCGCCAGCGCCGCAGATATTTTCCGCCCATCGAGAAACCGGTATAGACACCTTCGAGAACCTTGTTCCATTCTCCGTCGTCAATCACCTTGCCGCAGGCTTCGATCCGCTTGGCGGCATCGTCGAACGCAATGGATTCCAGCTTGCCCGCCGCGACACTGCCGTGCATCGACCTCAGATTGCCCACGCTCTTGCCGTCGCTGGCCTTGGCGATGTCGGCCGACCATTTCGCGAATTCGGGCTTGGCCGTCTCGTAATCCATGATCTCGCCGGAGCGGTCCGCGATCTCTTCGGCGACCGTGCCGTAGACCAGCCGCTTCTCGACATCGACCTTGGTGAGCGGCACGAAAAGGTTGAGCGTCGTCATGTCCATCAGGGGACTCCTTTGGAATTTCAATGCACGGTCGCGCCGCGCTGGCGTTCCCGCATCGCTTCGAACACGTCGATGAGGCGGTCGTGCCACGCTTTGGCGGTGCAAAAGACCGCATAGTCGTTGTTGTCCGCAGCCATCGACGCCAACTCATAGGCAACGACGGAGCGCAGATAGACCGCCATCAACTGCTCGTCCGACGGCGGCTCGAAGTGGTGACTCATCGGATGCCCTACCGTTTCCCTGCCGCGTCGGGGCCCGACGAGATATTCGCGTCGATCCGCACATACCCGGACCCCGTCTCCACCATCGCGATGTTCCCGCCGGGGATGGGGTCGAGGCCGCGGCCGGCGCGGACTTCGTCGATGGTGCGGATGCCGGCCTTCACGTCGGCCACGTCGATCTGCGCCGCGGTCAGCGGATCGGATTCCCGGTCGTCGACCGTCACCATTTCGATGTCGTGCCAGCCCATCCGGTCGAACAGCTTGCGGAACAGATCCTCGTACCAGTTGAGGATGGGAACCAGGCCTTCCTCGATCGCGGCGTCGTGCGCGGTGTCGGCCGTCGCCTTGTTCATCATCGAGACGAAAGGCTGGGGCGAGACCTTGAAGCAGAAACACACGATGCGGGCGAGAAATTCGTCATACGGATCCTTGAGGTCCGGCTGCTTCAGCGTCTTCACGTCGACGCCGTTCGGCACCCAGGTGCCGCGCCGCCGCGCCTGGAGATTGCCGGCGAACAGCGAATCCCAATATTGCTGCCAGCCCTTGATCTGCTCCGTCGCCCAGTTCGGCGGCGAGGTGAACAGGCTGTCGGTCAGATTGCCTTCTGTGTAATAGGCGAGCTGGTGCATGCTGCGCCGGACGAGCGTGTTGACCGTCACGATCACCTGCTCCACCGGCGAATAACCGTAGACGTGTCCCGGCCGCCGGTTGCGGGGAAAATAGATCAAATCGTTCGTCGAAAAATCCGCGGCCGGTACGCCATGCAAAATCTGTTGGTATGCCACATCCGGGGCGCGCGGCGCCCGCCCGTTCGCGTCGATGCGGGGGCTGATGGTGGAACCGTCCAGCACTTCGAACCCGAAGATGCGACCCTTGCGATCGGGGCGCACATAGATCGACGTCGCGTCGGTGACGAACACTTCCTCGCCGATGGCGCGCAGCCATTGCGGCAGCGCGAGCTCCTTGTCCGGATATTCGAAGAACGCTTTCGCGTCCCGAATCTCGTTCGCGAATTGGCTCGCCATGGGGTGGGTGCCGTCCGCCAGCTTGCGCGGGCGCACTTCCCATTCCTGGCCTTCGATCTGATCCTTCCGCGATTCGATGATGATCCGCATCATGTCGCAATTGTCGGCCAGCGCATGAAGATCGGCGAAGCTGGTGGGCTCGTAGGAGCGGGGCGAATATTGAAGATTGTAGCCGAACGGATAATCGAAGGCACGGCCCGCGACATCCGGCGGCGCGAAAGGCGCCAGCGGCTGGCTCGGCCCGAACCAGGTCTGCGGCGTGACGCCGGAGATCACATAGCGCACGGCCTGCGCGGCGCGCGCGAACATCGAAGGCGGAATCGCCGTCACACGCGCAGTCGATAAATCGGGCATATCGTATCCTGTGCGAGTGTCGCCGGAAAATAGAAGTCTCACCACGGAGCCACGGAGAACACGGAGAAGAAACTTCCGCGCGCCTTCGCGCGCAAAAAAAACTCCTCTTTTTCTCCCTTTTCTCCGTGGCTCCGTGGTGAATCTTGTTTCGAAGCCGGCGCGTTACTCGCCCCGCGAACTCAATTCGGAAGTTTCGTCGCTTCCTTCTCGGCCATCACTTGCGCGGCGTAGTTGAGCCAACCGTCTTCGCCGCCGTCCGCAAGCATCAGTTCGGTCAGCGCCCAGATGGCCGCGTCGGCGCGATCGGGCGAGCCTTTGCCGACATAGCCGTCCGGCGTCAGCGCGCAGAACTGGTCTTCCAGCTCCTTGAACGCGTCCGCATGGCCGACGCGCTTTTGCTCATAAAGCGCGCAGATCGGTTCTGCGCGGGCGATCTTGCCGTGCGACGCATGCACCATCTTGATGCGGGTGCCGACATCGGCCGCCCGCAACACCTGGTCCACCATCGCGCCGCCGAAATTCTCTTCGGCCACCACGCAATCGGCGTCGTGGCGCGCGACCGCTTCGGCAACCCTGCGGCCCCAGCCCGCCGGCGACAGCGAGCACGTCCAGTCGTCCATCACATAGCAGCGCCCGTCGATGGCCTTGCCGGCCACCACGATCCCGACACTGTCGCGGCCGTCCTGGCCGCGCGTGCCGGACGGATCGACACCCACCACCACGCGCACCATCTTCGGCAAAGGAACATTGCGCGACGCCAACGCGTCGTCGATCATCGCGCGCGTCCACAGTGCGCCCTGAATCTCGTCGAGCAGCTCGGCTTCGATTTCCTGCCGCCCGAAGCGGGTGCCTTCATAACGGCTGATGACCTGCGCGAAAAAGGCGGGTGCAAGATTGTCGCGGTTGTCGTAGCTCGTACTGCGGGTGATGACGGAATCCGAACGCTGCAGGATCGATCGGAGCACCGCCAGCGCACGCGGCGTGGTCGTCACCATCTGCTGCGGTCGTTTGCCGAGCCGCAGGCCCAACTGCAGATTATCCCACGCCGCTTCGAGATACGTCCATTTCGCCAGTTCGTCGCACCAGGCCGTGTCGTGCTGCGGGCCCCGCAGCATGTCCGGATCCTCCGCCGAATAAAGCGTGGCGATGGCGCCGTTGGGCCAGG
>JBEKLK010000240.1:0-5815 GCA_050010235.1 Rhizomicrobium sp. | reverse complement strand
ATCGACGTCCGCGGCACGACTTGCGTGGAGCCTTGCGAAAAAGGAAGCGGTTGGCTCACTTCCGGGGTTTCGTTGACCTTGATGGTGAGATTGCCCTGTGCGATCGCAACCGTTGAAATGCGCACATCCGAACCCATCACGATGACGCCGGACTGTTCGTCGATGATTACTTTGGCCGGCTGGTCCGGATCGATCTTCAGCTGCTCGATGTCGGTCAAGAGGCCGACAACGCCGTTCTTGTAGGTGACCGGCACGTTGATGCGCACGGTCGCGGGGTCGGTGACGAGAGCCACGTCTGAGCCGAGATATGCGTTGATTGCGTCTGAGATGCGATTGGCGGTCGTCAGATCCGGATTGTGCAGTGACAGGCGCAAATTGGGTTGGTTCGCCAGAGCGAAAGTGATCTCGCGCTCGACAATGGCGCCGTTGGAGATGCGCCCGGCCGTCGGCACGCCACGCGTGACGCTGGAAGCGGCGCCCTGCGCCACGAAGCCGCTGATCGCGACGGGGCCTTGTGCAAGCGAGTAGATTTCGCCGTCGGCACCGAACAGCGGAGCAACCAGGAGCGTACCACCCTGCAGGCTGGTCGCGTCGCCGAGCGCGCTGACCGAAACGTCGATGCGGGTGCCCTGTGCGGCAAAGGCCGGAAGGTTCCCCGTCACCATGACGGCGGCGACGTTCTTGGTCTGCATGGTGTCGCCGCGGGTGTTCACGCCCAGCCGTTCGAGCATGGTCGTCAGGCTCTGTTGGGTGAACGGCGCATTGCGCAGCGAGTCGCCGGTGCCATTCAGCCCGACCACGAGGCCGTAGCCGACCAGCATGTTGTCCCGGATGCCTTCGATATCGATCAGGTCTTTGAGCCGCGAAAAGGCAAAAGCATGGACCGGCGCGAGCGCAATCAATCCGGCGCTGAAGGCAGCCAGAAGTTTTTTCCCGGGAGAACGACGCAATGCCATGAGCGCATTCTGCTCTTGTGTGATTTGCCCAGACCCTCCTTGCCAGTTTCGTGCCGCGGGCTTGTCTTGTTTTATTCAATGAATTCAATGAGATAAATTCATGTTGGACCGCATTTTCGGGCGGCTCGGCAGGAATTTCCGGGCAGGTTCGGGCCGGCGCCGGATTTGCGGCACAGCCCTGCTTTGCGGACTTTGGCCGGGCTAGGGAGCGCCCGGTGCTCAACCTGCGCTGCCGGTCGAATCCGCAATGGCTCTCGCGCGACCGGAAGGGTAGAAACGGACGCGCAAATCAAACCGAGTTCAGTCGTCGAATGCCGGCCGATCCCCAGCGAATCCGACCCCGACCTGCCGTGGTCTGTATCCTCGATGGCTGGGGCTGGCGGCCGGACACGGCCGACAATGCTATTACGCTCGCCAAGCCCGCGAATTTCGCGCGGATGCTCGCCGAGTGTCCGCACAGCCTGCTCGCGACCTCCGGGCGGGCGGTGGGTTTGCCCGTCGGTCAGATGGGCAATTCCGAAGTCGGTCATATGAATATCGGGGCCGGGCGTGTGGTGGTGCAGGATCTGCCCCGCATCGACGATGCGATCGCGGACGGATCGTTCGCAAAGCTTCCGGAACTCGTCCGGCTGATTGCGAAGACGAGAGCCTCTAAAGGCGCGGTGCACATCATGGGGCTGTTGTCGCCCGGCGGTGTGCACAGCCACCAGGATCATATCGTGGCTCTGGTGCGCGCGGTGAACGACGCAAATATTCCGGTCTTCATTCATGCCTTTCTCGACGGTCGCGACACGCCGCCCAGAAGCGCACTCGGATTTCTCGCCGAGTTTCAGCGCGAGATTGAAGGCCTCGCGGGCGTACGCATCGCGACCGTGTCGGGGCGCTATTACGCGATGGATCGCGACAAGCGTTGGGACCGCGTCGCGAAAGCTTATGCGGCGATCGTCGAAGCGAACGGCGAACTTGCGCGCGACCCGAAAGAGGCGATTGAATCGTCTTATAAAAATAATGTGGGCGACGAGTTCGTGCTGCCGGCCGTGGTGGGCGACTATGAAGGCATGGCCGACGGCGACGCGTTGATTTTCGCGAATTTTCGCGCCGACCGCGCGCGCGAGATTTCAACGGCGCTGCTGGATCCCGGTTTCGACGGATTTGCGCGGGCGCGCGTCGTAAAATTCGCGGCCGCTGCGGGGCTCACGGAATATTCCGAGCCTCTGCGGAAGTTCATGACGTCGCTGTTTGCGCCGGAGGATTTGCATGGGACCATCGGCGAATATGTGGCGCAGCTGGGCCTCCGGCAATTGCGCATCGCCGAAACCGAGAAATATGCCCATGTCACATTTTTCCTGAACGGCGGACGTGAGGAGCCGTTCGCGGGCGAAGACCGCATCATGGTGCAGAGCCCAAAGGTCGCGACTTACGATCTGAAACCGGAGATGTCGGCCTTCGAGGTCATGGACAAGCTCGAGGAGGCGATCGCGTCCGGCAAATACGACCTGATTGTCGTCAATTTCGCCAATCCCGATATGGTCGGGCACACGGGCTTTCTGCCTGCCGCCGAGAAGGCGGTGACGGCGATCGATCAATGTCTGGGCCGGTTGCGGGCTTCGGTCGAGAAGGCGGGCGGCGTACTTCTCGTCACGGCCGATCACGGCAATGTCGAGATGATGCGCGATCCCGAAACAGGCGAGCCGCATACCGCGCATACCACCTTCGATGTTCCCATCATCGTCGTGAACGGGCCGCGAAACGCGAAACTCACAGCCGGGCGGTTGGCCGATGTCGCGCCGACACTTCTGGCTCTTATGGGGCTCGCGAAACCTCGCGAGATGGCGGGTCATTCGCTGATCGAAGGCGCGCAGACGTCTGCGGAGCGCGTGGGCTGAGCGGTTTACTCACTCCTGCCGTCGTGGCGATCCTCGTTGCAGGCACCCTGATGCCGGCGGGCGCGGCGATGGCCGAACAGATGCCTCGCGTCCGGCAAAGCGCGTCGCCGCCGGCGCTTCCATCCATGCCGGCGAACAGTCTGTCCGGTGCAATACCCGCCGGAGCGGCGAACGGGCTGCCGAGCACGACCGATCAATATCGCGCGCTCAAGAAGGAAATGGCCAAATCGAGGCCCGCGGTCGAAAGTGCGAAGCTCAAAAGCGATACGCTCGGCGCACAAGCCGCCGAACTTCGCCGGAAGCTTGCCGATACGGCAATGCGTGTGCAGGCATTGGAAGAGGAAAAAGGCGATCTCGATTCCGAGATCGCGCATTTGTCGACGCAGGAGATTTCTCTTTCGGCCGATTTCTCGCGTGACCGGGTTCAGGTCGCGCGCCTGCTCGCGGTGCTGGAGCGATTGCAGCACGACATGCCGCCGGTGCTGGCGTTGAAGCCGGACGATGCGCTGGGCGCGGCGCGTGGCGCGATGCTGCTTGGCGCGTCGTTGCCCCGCATCTATGCCGCCGCCGCGGCATTGGGAACCAAGCTGGAAATGCTTCGCGCCACGCGTGTGCAGTTGATCGCGCGGCGCGCCGAAAGCGCGCGTAATGGGGTGCAGCTTGGTGCCGCGCGCATCGAACTTGATCAACTTCTTGCGATGAAAGACAAGGAAGCCGACGAAGCGTCGTCGCAATACAGCGACCTTCAGGCCAAATATGAAGCTGCTGCAACAGAGGCAGCCGATCTCGGATCGCTGCTACGGAAGGTTGCAGCACTGCGATCGGAGCGTCCGCCTGCTGCGGGAATCGTCGTCGTTGCCGCTCAAAACGCAGCTGCCGAGCCGAATCTTAAGCGCGGCTCCTGGCTCAAGCCGGTTATCGGCAGGCCGGTTGAAGATGATGGGGCAGGCGTTGGGGGCGTGCGGGCACCCGGATTGACGTTCCTGGCCCCGCCAGGTTCCCAAGTGGTGGCGCCGACGGATTCGGAGGTTCTTTTCGCCGGCCCTTACCATAAGACAGGACAAGTCTTGATCTTGGAAAGCGCGGACGGCTACGATCTCGTACTGGCGGGCCTTGAGCGCGTTGAAGTGCGCCCGGGCGACCAGTTGCTCGCGGGAGAACCGGTCGGCACCATGCCCCGGACGGATGCTGGGGCAAGGCTTTACTTCGAACTGCGGCGGAATGGTAAAGGCGTCAGTCCGGCGCCCTGGCTCGAAATCGATCTTAGGAAGGCAAAGAGGACATGAAGCGGTTTGCATTGGTCGGCGTGGGCATGGCGGCGGGATTTGCCGCCGCGGCGTTGTTGTTTCCTGCGGCTCAAGGCGCGAACGATCCTTCGGCTTATCGCCAGCTCAATCTTTTCGAAGACGCCTTCGAGCGCGTGCGCGTCAACTATGTGCGGCCCGTCGATGACAATGAACTCGTCAGCTCGGCAATCGAAGGCATGGTTTCGTCGTTGGATCCGCATTCGAGCTACATGGATGCCAAGGCCTTTGCCGACATGCAGGTTCAGACCAGCGGTCAGTTCGCCGGTCTCGGCATGGAAGTCACGATGGAAGACGGCCTCGTGAAGGTCATTTCGCCGATCGACGATACGCCGGCGGCAAGAGCGGGCATCAAGACGGGGGACTTCATCGCCGCCGTCGACGGCACGCCGATCCAGGGCATGGCTCTCGACGATGCGATCGCCAAGATGCGTGGACCGGAAGGTTCGAAATGCACGATCACCGTGCTGCGCACAGGGACGAAAAAACCCTTCGATCTCACACTGACGCGCGCGGTCGTGCAGGTCGACAATGTGAAATTCCACCGCGAGGGCGATATCGGCTATATTCGGCTCCCTTCCTTCAACGAGCAGACCGATTCCGGCCTCCAACATGCGGTGCGCGAATTGAAGCGCCAGATCGGCCCCGGGCTCAAAGGCTATGTTCTCGACCTGCGCAACAATCCGGGCGGCCTGCTGGATCAGGCCGTTGACGTCTCTGACGACTTCCTCAATTCGGGTGAGATCGTCTCGACGCGCGGGCGCCATCCCGAAGACACGAGCCGCTACGATGCCAAACCCGGCGACATCACGGACGGCAAGCCCGTCATCGTGATGATCAACGGCGGCACCGCGTCGGCCTCTGAAATCGTCGCGGGCGCGCTGCAGGACGACAAGCGTGCCACGGTCGTCGGCATGACGTCCTTCGGCAAAGGCTCCGTGCAGACGATCATTCCGCTTGGCCAGAACGGCGGCGCGCTCCGGCTCACCACGGCACGCTACTACACGCCCTCGGGCCATTCGATCCAGGCGCTGGGCATCACGCCGGACGTCGCGGTCGCGCAAGGCGACGAAGATTCAACACCCAAGATCGAACGTCCGAGCGAAGCCGATCTGCCGGGCCATCTGAACGGCGAAAGCGGCCCAAAGAAGCAGCCGGCTCAAATCATTCATCCCGCGCCGGGCAAGAAGTATGACGATTTCCAGCTGTCCTATGCGCTCGACCTTCTGCGCGGCAAGACGACTGTCAGCTCGATCGCCAAACCGACGAACGCGAATTGAGCGGCGGAGCGGCAACACAATGAAGTCTTATGCGCTGACCGGATTGGGTATCGCCGCGGGTTTCTGCGCCGGACTCGCGATGTTGTCGGTGGCGCACGGCGCCGACAGCGATTCGCAGTCCGCCTATCAGGCGCTGGACCGGTTCGGCCAGGCTTTCGCCGTGGTCCGTGCGCGATACGCCGATGCGCCCGATGACAAGCTGATGGTGGAGAACGCGCTTAACGGCATGATCACGAGCCTCGATCCGCATTCGAGCTATTTCGATCCGAAAACCTATGCGGAAATGCAGGTCAAGACCGAGGGCCAATATGGCGGTCTCGGTCTCGTCATTTCCGTGGACAATGGCGCGATTAAAATCGTTTCGCCGATGGACGACACCCCTGCATCGA
>JBEKLK010000239.1:0-5883 GCA_050010235.1 Rhizomicrobium sp. | reverse complement strand
ATGGGCACACGATCGTCCATCAATTGCGCGACGTCGCGATAGATCGTGCGCAGCGAGGTTTCGAGCTCCTGCGCAATCTCCTGCGCCGTCACGGGCCGCCGCTTGCGCCGCAGAACCTGGATGATCCGGAAAAGCCTGTCCGCGCGTCTCATCTCGCCATCGTGCCCAAACACTCCTGACAGCATGTTGTCAGCAGGATGGCGGTAAGGAAAGATCATTCAAAAGGAGTTGACCATGATCGTTCTCTATGGCTTCGGCCCTGCATTCGGCCTTCCCGATCCGAGCCCTTTCGTGATGAAGAGCGAGGTACAGCTTAAAATGGCCGGCGTCCCTTACCGGTTCGAGCGCGGTGCGCCGCCCACCGCGCCCAAAGGCAAAATTCCCTATATCCAGGAGGGTGAGGAACGTCTCGGCGATTCGACGTTTATCCGCGCCCGCATCGAAAAGCAGAACGGCTTCGATTTCGACAAGGGTCTTTCGGCCGAACAGCGCGCCCAAGCCTGGGCGATCGAGCGCATGCTGGAGGATCACCTCTATTTCGCGCTGATCCACGCGCGCTGGCTCGACGACGAAAATTTCGCCAAAGGTCCCGCGCATTTCTTCGATGGCGTGCCCGCAGAGGCGCGCGAGGCGGCCCGAGCCCAGGCGCGCGATCGCGTCCGCCAGAATCTGATCGCACACGGTCTCGGCCGGCACAGCGACGACGAAATCGTGGGGCTGGGCGCGCGCTCGCTGGCCGCGCTGTCGACACTGCTCGGCAACAAAGCGTATCTCTTTGGGGATGCTGCTTGCGGAGCCGATGCGACGGCTTTCGCCATGACGGCGTCAATCCTCACGCCGTTTTTCGAGGCGCCGCTGCGCCGGCGCGCCGAGAGTCACGGCAATCTAACGGCCTATTGCGACCGCATGATGGAGCAACATTTTCCGAAGGCTTCAAACCGGGCTGCGTGAAACCGACGGCGGCGCGCCGCCGGATGCCGGTCACTTGTCTCCTGACGCGTCCGAATCTTCGCTTCGGACATACGTTTCGGACTCCCTTCGGCCGGTTTCGCGGGCGTGAAGCCTGACTTCCGCGCGCGTCAATGCCTCATCCACCTGCTCGCGGATCTTCACATCGAGATTCGCTTTTGCAATTTCCGCACGCGCCTCGGCCATGGCCGCGTCGATCTCCGGGCCGACGTTCTTCATCGCCTCATCGATCTGCGGCTGCGCATCTTTTATGGCCAAGACGGTCCGTTCGCTGACTCTGGCTTCGGCCATGGCCTTTTCAATCTCGGGTTTCGCTCGGGCAATGGCTTCGCGGGCTTCGAGCTTCGCTTTGGTCACGATCATGCGCACGCGCCTGATCTCCCGGCCGTTGACGGTGCGAACGTCCTCTCTGATCTGGACGTTGGAATCGGCGGGGACGTCCGAGGCGACGGCGTCCGTTGATGGCGCGGGCGCGGCAGCCGGAGCGGGCGCCGCTGCCGGCGCGGGCGGCGCCAGTGGCGCAACCGCCACGGCCGGTGTCGACGGCGTCGCTTCGGTCGACGCCGCGGCCGGCGTTTGCGGCGCATCCTGCGCGAGAGACGGGCGTGCCAACACCAATGCGGTGGTCGCCAGAACGCCTGCGCAGGCGATTTTCAATACATCCATCTTCGTCACTCCCGATCGCTGTTGAGTTGGAACCAGAACGGATCGCACGCGCGCTTCCAGCGCCGACGGCGCGGCCATGAACAGAGCGGTCGCCGGCGACGGACGCTGCGCCAGGAATTCTCCCGCGAGCTGCAGCAATTCGCTGGCATAGGCGGAAGGCCTTACCCCCGCCACGATCACGGCATCGTCGGCAGCCATCTCGGCGTCGCGGCGCATCCTGTGGGCGCAGATCCAGACAAGCGGATTGGGCCAATAGAGCGCACATACGGCAAGCGATAGCATCTGCGCGACGCTGTCGTACCGGTTGATATGCGCCATCTCGTGCAGAAGCACGGCTTCCAGACGCTCACGCGGCCAAAAAACGGAACTCTTCGGCAACAGGACGACAGGCCGGAGAAATCCCCAGGTGACCGGACCACACGCATCGTCCGCCACGGAAATGCGCAATTCGGCGCGCGCTTCGAATTCCGGCAGATCGCCCGATTCACGCAAGATACTCTGCCGGCGCAGCACATGCAGACCGAACGCTGCAACCAGGCTGCGGATTGCGATCATACCGACGCCGGCGAGCCACAGCGCAAGCGCCGCCAGCGCCAAAGTCGCGACGCTGAAGTAATCCGGGCCCGGATCGGCTGCAGGCAGAAAGCCCGACATCGGAAACGGGACCGGAGCGACCGGAACGACCGGCGTGGATATCGCGAGCCGAACGAGGGACGGCGCGAGCGCGGCCAGCACCGGCAGCATAAGAAGAGCGCCGAATGCGACGAACCAGACCAGATGACGCCTGCTCGCCGTCTTGCCGAACGCGGCAAGCGACCCCAGCGCCATGACCAACACCGAGGCGAGAAGCATCTCACCCGCAAACAGAAGCGCGCGCATTGCGAAGAACGAGCTCATCGCCCCTCCCGCTTGGCTTTTTCGATGAGCTGCGACAGCCGCTCCAGCTCCTCCAGAGAAACGTCGGCGTCTTTGCGACTCAAAAGCGCAGTGACTGCGAGCTCGACCGAATCGTCGAAGAACGTTTTCAAGAGCGAATCGATGGCGCGGCGCCCCATCTGCTCACGCGCAACCAGCGGTTCGTAGATATAGCGCGTGCCATCGCTCAGATGCCGCACATGACCCTTTTTCTCCAGAATGGAGAGAAGCGTGCGGATGGCGGTGTTGGTCGGAGGGTCGGGAATTTGCGCGAGGATCTGTGCGGCGGATGCGCGGCCCAGCGTGTAGAGCGCGTCCATGATCTCCCGTTCCCGCCGGCTGAATGTGTCTTTTCCGCCGGGTTTGTCGGAGCTTTTTCGCGTGCGTTTGGACCGTTCGATCATGCCAAATTTTTGGCATGACTCCACAAACCTGTCAATCCGTGGCTTGGCTCGCGCGCCGTCACGGTGCCGTGAAGCCGCAAATGCTCCTGCCAAATCCTGTCAGCAGGAGGGCAGAAGAGTGACTGCATTCCCCCCGCGCACGCATTATATTGCGGTCATGGCGCACAATAACGGTTCCGGTTTCCGTCCCGTTCGATCGGGGTTGGCAGAGGCATCCGCGAAGTTCCGCGGCGCCGGCGTCACGGCCGCCGTGGCGCCGGCTGCGGCCCTGACCGGCGCGGAAATGACGGCCTTCGTGCCGCATCGCCCGGCCCGGCCGGAAAAATCCGAAGGCGGCAAGCGATTCAAACTGGTCTCGGACTATGAACCCGCTGGCGATCAGCCCACCGCGATCAAGGAGCTGATCGAAAGTATCGGTTCGAGCCCGAACGCAGGCGAGCGCGACCAGGTGCTGCTCGGCGTGACCGGTTCGGGCAAGACCTTCACCATGGCGAAAGTGATCCAGATCCTGCAGCGTCCCGCCCTCATCCTCGCGCCGAACAAGACGCTGGCAGCCCAGCTCTATGCCGAGATGAAGGGCTTCTTTCCGGAGAACGCGGTCGAGTATTTCGTCTCTTATTACGACTATTACCAGCCCGAAGCCTACATCCCGCGCACCGACACCTATATCGAAAAGGACTCCTCCATCAACGAGGAGATCGACCGCATGCGCCATTCGGCGACACGCGCGATCCTCGAACGCGACGACGTGATCATCGTCGCCTCCGTCTCCTGCATCTACGGTATCGGCGCGGTGGAGACCTATTCCGGCACGGCAGTCACCTTAAAGCGCGGCGTCAAGATCGATCGCATGGATCTGATGCGCCAGCTCGCCGCCCTGCAATATCGCCGCAACGACGACAATTTCACCCGTGGCGCGTTCCGCGTGCGGGGCGACACGATCGATCTGTTTCCCGCCCATTACGAGGACCGCGCCTGGCGCGTCGAATTGTTCGGCGACGAAGTGGATTCGATCGTCGAATTCGATCCGCTGACGGGAAAGAAATCCGCCTCGCTCGAATCGGTGAAGGTCTACGCCAATTCGCACTATGTGACGCCGCGGCCGACGCTCGCACAGGCGACCAAGGGCATCCGCTGGGAATTGCAGGAACGGCTCGAATGGTATCGCCAGAACGGCAAGCTGCTCGAAGCCCAGCGGCTGGAACAGCGCACCCTGTTCGATCTCGAAATGATCGAGGCGACGGGCTCCTGCGCCGGCATCGAGAATTATTCGCGCTGGCTGACGGGCCGCAAACCCGGCGAACCGCCGCCGACCTTGTTCGAATATCTGCCGGACGAGGCGCTTGTCTTCGTGGACGAAAGCCACGTGACTGTGCCCCAGATCGGCGGCATGTATCGCGGCGACTATCGCCGCAAGGCGACGCTCGCCGAATACGGCTTCCGCCTGCCCTCCTGCATCGACAACCGCCCGCTCAAATTCGAGGAATGGGACGCGATGCGGCCGCAGACGACCTATGTCTCGGCAACACCGGGCCCCTGGGAGATGGAGCGGGTCGGCGGCGTGTTCGCCGAACAGGTGATCCGCCCGACGGGCCTGATCGATCCGCCGGTGGAGATTCGCCCCGTCGAGCACCAGGTGGACGATCTGATCGCGGAATGCCGCGTCATCGCCAAAGAGGGCTATCGCGCTCTCGTCACCACGCTCACCAAGAAGATGGCGGAAGACCTGACGGAATATATGCACGAGCAGGGCATTCGGGTGCGCTACATGCATTCGGACGTGGAGACGCTGGAGCGTATCGAGATCATCCGCGACCTGAGGCTCGGCGCGTTCGATGTGCTGATCGGCATCAATCTGCTGCGCGAGGGCCTCGACATTCCCGAATGCGCGCTGGTCGCCATCCTCGACGCCGACAAGGAAGGATTTTTGCGCAGCGAGACGAGCCTGGTGCAGACCATCGGCCGCGCCGCCCGCAATATCGACGGCCGCGTCATTCTCTATGCCGATGCCGTGACCGGCTCGATGGAGCGCGCCATGGCCGAAACCAGCCGCCGGCGCGAGAAGCAGGAACAATTCAACACCGAAAACGGCATCACGCCGGAAAGCGTGCGCAAGGGTATCGGCGACATCCTCAACAGCGTCTATGAGCGCGACCATGTGCTGATCGATGCCGCGACCGGCGAGGCCGGCGAATTCGGGGAAGCCGCCACCATCGGCCATAATTTCGAAGCGGTGATCGCCGATCTCGAAGCGCGCATGCGCGCCGCCGCCGCCGATCTCGATTTCGAGGAAGCCGCGCGGCTGCGCGACGAGATCAAGCGCCTGCGCTCGACCGAACTCGCGGTGACCGACGACCCGACGGCGAAATTCCTACCCTCCCCTGCAGGAGGAGGGTTGCGCGCCGCAGGCAGGCGGGGTGGGGTGAGCAAAATCCACAAGCCGGCGCTCGACGAAATGGGCATCGCGCTGTCTCACGAAGTCGCGCCGCACCGGCCGGGAAGCCGCGATGGCCCGCGAAAGCCAAATCTCGACGAGATGGGACCGGGCGTGGAATCCGTTCCGGGAAAAGGCGCCGGCCCGCGCTCGACCCTTGGCCGGCCTGGCATGCGCGGCGGCTTCAAGCCGCGCCGACGCTAATTGCTGACGGCGGCGATACCGCCGGCCTGCAATGGGTTAGATTGCGACCGATTATTACGAATCGCCCACCGAAAATCAGGAGGCCGCCATGGCGAAAGGTCAGATGCGCAGCAACAAGGAAAAGAAGAAGCCAAAGCAGGATAAGAACAAGACGAAGGGCGCCGAAGCCCCCTCGCCGTTCGCCAACATGCACAGCCAGGCCACCAAACCCGGCAGCTCCTACGCGAGCCAGTACGGCAAGAAGCACTAGGCAAAGCGGGCGCGGCGGGCGCCGGCCAAGCCTAAATCGAT
>JBEKLK010000238.1:0-5891 GCA_050010235.1 Rhizomicrobium sp. | reverse complement strand
TCTTTCGCCAGTCCTCCTTCGCTCCTGCGGAGCTTCGGAGGACAGCCAGCCTACGCCGCTTCGCTTTGGAGAGGGTGTGCTCGGCGTAAGCCAGCCGGAGCTGCGAAGCAGCGTAGGCTGGCTGGGGGACTAGGATTCGAACCTAGACAGGCAGAGTCAGAGTCTGCAGTCCTACCATTAGACGATCCCCCAAGCGGGATGGCGGCCCGTTTAGACCACGCGTCCGGCGCTTTCAAGGCGGCGGCGTGGGCAAGTCCCCGGCGCCGCGACCCGCAGAAGTGGTAAGCTCGCCCATTGGGAGCCGGTTCGATGAGCGTATTCGAAGGGGAGGAGCCGGAAAAGGCGCACGGCCGGGCGGCCCGCGCTGCCCCCGTGTTCGCCGCCCTCGACCTCGGCACCAACAATTGCCGCCTGCTGATGGCGTCGCAGACGCGCACCGGCCGCCTGCGCATCGTCGATTCCTTTTCGCGCACGGTTCGGCTGGGCGAAGGCCTGGCCCAGACCGGCGTGTTGTCCGACGCGGCCATCGCGCGCGCGATCGCGGCGCTGAAAGTCTGCGCCGCGCGGCTCGCCCATCGCAAGCCCGCGCGTCTGCGCGCCATTGCCACGGAGGCCTGCCGGCGCGCCCGCAATGCGGACGTGCTGATCGCGCGCGCCCGCGACGAAGCCGGCATCGCGCTCGAAATCGTCGGCACCGAGGAAGAGGCGCATCTGGCGGCGCTCGGTTGCGCGCCGCTTCTCGGCAAGCGCCATCGCGGCGCGCTGGTGTTCGATATCGGCGGCGGCTCGACGGAAATCGTCTGGCTCAAGCGCAGAGGGAGCAGAACGGTCAATGTGTTTTCCGCCTCCGTGCCGGTCGGTGTCGTCACGCTGGCCGAAAACGGCCGCGACCAGAGCTACGCGAAATTGCGCGAGCTGGTTCAGCCGCTTTTCGCCGGCGTGCGGCGCAGGCTGGCGCGGGCGGGCGAATTTCGCGTGCGCGCGAACCATCTCCTGGGCGCGTCGGGCACGGTGACGACACTGGCCGCCATTGCGCTCGGTCTCGCGCGCTACGATCGCAACAAGGTCGATGCCGGCTGGCATCGCGTGCGCCGCCTGCTGGAGATCGGGGACGAGATCGCGGCTCTCGATCATGCGGGTCGCGTGGCGCAGAGCTGCATCGGCGAGGATCGTGCGGAGCTGATGGTGCCGGGGCTCGCCATCTTCGCTGCCATCTGCGCGGAATGGCCTTGCGCCGATTTGCGCGTGGCCGATCGCGGCCTGCGCGAAGGCATGCTGCGCGAGATGATGGCGGAGACGGACGCGTGAGTGGATCGGATCGCGGGCGCGGCGATTTGCGCGTCAAGGTGAAGACGGCGAAGGGGCGCAAAGCGTCGTCGCAGCGCTGGCTGGAGCGCCAGCTCAACGATCCCTATGTGCGCGATGCGAAGATCAAGGGCTATCGCTCGCGCGCCGCCTTCAAGCTGATCGAGCTGGACAGGAAATTCCGCTTTCTGCGCAAGGGTGCGCGCGTGCTCGATCTCGGTGCGGCGCCGGGCGGCTGGAGCCAGGTGGCGGCCGCGCGCGTGGGCGACGGCGGCAAAGTCGTTGCGATGGATATTCTCGACATGGAGCCCATCACGGGCGCCGAAGTGTTCAAGGCCGACATGCTCGCGCCCGAGACGCCGGCGCTTCTCAAGGGTGCTCTCGGCGGCCCCGCCGATCTCGTGCTGTCGGACATGGCCGCGCCCACCACCGGCCATCGCCCGACCGATCATCTGCGCACCATGGGGTTGCTCGAAGCGGCGCTCGACATGGCCGAAGAGGTGCTGAAGCCGGGCGGCACGTTCGTGGGCAAAGTGTTCCAGGGGGGCGCCACGGGCGAGCTGCTCGCGCGCATCAAGCGGCGTTTCGCCGACGTCAAACACGTCAAACCGCCCGCCTCCCGCGCCGAATCCGTCGAGCTTTATCTGGTGGCGACGGGGTTCAAGAAGTGAGCGAGCTGCTTGAACGGATGCGCCGCAATCCGATGGGCGATTGGACCATTCGTGACGTGGAAGCCGTTTGCCGGGCTTACCAAATCGATTGCTCACCGCCCAGCGCGGCGGCTCCCACTACAAAATCTCCCATTCTTCGCAACGCGAAATCTTAACCGTGCCATTTCGCAGACCGATCAAGCCGGTCTATATTCGTAAGTTGGTTCGGTTCATCGAAGCGGTCAGAGGCAGCCATGGCGCGCCGTGAATATCCCATCGTGATCGAACCGCTGTCCGGCGAGGACGGCGGCGGATTTCTTGCGACCGTGCCGGATTTGCCGGGCTGCATGTCCGACGGCGAAACGCGCGAAGAAGCGGCACGCAGCATTGCCGACGCGATAGATGCGTGGATCGAGGAAGCCAAACGCCTGGGCCGGCCGATTCCGGATCCCTCGGCCCACCTGGCGATGGCCGGCGAATAGCAAGGTATTCGGGGCTTCAGGGCGCTCTTCGTCGGCGATTTTTTGCAACCCGCTTGCACAATTACAGCCCCGCTGCTAAAGGCTCGGCGCTCCAAGACACCTGCTTGGGAGCACCGATTGACCATCCGCGAAGCACTCACCTTTGACGATGTGCTGCTGGTGCCGGCAGCCTCCGATGTGCTGCCCGGCCAGGTCGATACCCGAACCCGCCTGACCAAGACCGTCGAACTCGGCATTCCCCTCATTTCCGCCGCCATGGATACCGTCACCGAAGCGGGCCTCGCCATCGCAATGGCGCAGGCAGGCGGCATCGGCGTCATCCATCGCAATCTGGCGATCGAAGAACAGGCCGATCACGTGCGCCGGGTGAAGAAATTCGAAAGCGGCATGGTGGTGAACCCCGTCACCATCGCCCCCGACGCCACGCTCGCCGATGCGCTCGCCTTGATGGAGCGTTACCGCATCTCCGGCATTCCCGTCGTCGAAGGCGCCAAGGCCAACGGCGCGGGCAAGCTCGTGGGCATTCTCACCAATCGCGACGTGCGCTTCGCCACCGATCCCCGCGAAATGGTGCGCGCGCTGATGACGAAGGACAAACTCATCACCGTGCGCGAAGGCGTAAAGATGGAAGAGGCCAAGCGCCTCCTGCATCAGCACCGTATCGAAAAGATCCTCGTCGTCGACGATGCCTATCGCTGCGTGGGCCTGATCACCGTGAAGGATATCGAAAAGGCGCAGAAATTCCCCAATGCCTGCAAGGACGATCTGGGCCGCCTGCGCGTCGCCGCGGCCACCAGCGTGAGCGAAGACGGATTCCGCCGCGCCATGGCGCTTGTCGAAGCGGAATGCGACGTGGTGGTGGTCGATACCGCGCACGGCCATTCCAAAGGCGTGCTGGAAACCGTCGCCCGCATCAAGCGCGAAAGCAATTACACGCAAGTGGCCGCGGGCAATGTGGCGACGGCCGACGGCGCCAAGGCTCTCATCGATGCGGGCGCGGATGCGATCAAGGTGGGCATCGGCCCGGGCTCCATCTGCACCACGCGCATTGTGGCGGGCGTGGGCGTGCCGCAACTGACGGCGGTGATGGATGCGGTCTCCGCCGCGCGGGACGCGGGCGTGCCGGTCATCGCCGATGGCGGCATCCGCTATTCCGGCGATCTCGCAAAGGCGATCGCGGCCGGCGCCGATGTGGCGATGGTGGGCTCGCTGCTGGCGGGCACGGAAGAAAGCCCGGGCGAGGTGTTCCTCTATCAGGGCAGAAGTTACAAAGGCTATCGCGGCATGGGATCCGTGGGCGCGATGGCGCGCGGCTCGGCCGACCGTTATTTCCAGGCCGAAGTGAAGGACACGCTCAAGCTCGTGCCGGAAGGCGTCGAAGGGCAGGTGGCGTATAAGGGTCCGGTCGCCCATGTCGTACACCAGATCGTGGGCGGCCTGCGCGCCGCGATGGGCTATACCGGCTGCAAGGATATCGCGACCTTCCACAAGAACGCGAAATTCGTCCGCATCACCAGCGCCGGCATCCGCGAAAGCCACGTGCACGACGTGGTCGTCACCCGCGAATCCCCGAACTATCCCGGCGCGCAGTAGGTTGGTGTCGACATTATAGATCCGCGAAGTTTCCTTTCTTTCCACCCTCCCCTTGAGGGAGGGTCGAAGGCGAATTCGAACGGAAGTGAGAATTCGGCTTCGGGGAGGGGTAACTTTCCAAAAGCAGAGGCTCGCCCCTCCCCGAAAAATTCTTCGAATTTTTCGACCCTCCCTCAAGGGGAGGGTGGACCCCCTCTGCAAGCCGGCGGCGTGTCATGACACCCGCCGCGCGCGTGCAGGCCGTCATCGATATTCTCGAAGGGTTGGACAAATCCGCATTGCCGGCCGATCGCTTCATCCGCGAATGGTTTCGCGCGCGGCGTTATGCGGGGTCGAAAGATCGCGCGGACGTTGCGGATCGGGTGTTCGCGATCGCGCGGCATCGCGCGTCGCTCGCTTGGCGGATGCAGGGTGACAGTTCGCGTGCGCTCGCGATTGCGAGCCTGATGGCCGAGGGTGTCGACGCAGCCGGCATCGAGCTGCTGTTCAGCGGCGTGGGTTACGGCCCGCCCCCGCTTGCGCCGCGGGAACGCGACGCGATGGCTACGCCCGCGCGAACCGACCCACCGCTCGCCGTGCAGGGCGAATTTCCGGCATTCCTCGAATCCGAACTCACCCGCGCGCTGGGCGACAGCCTGCTGGACGAGATGCGCGCCACACAATCCCGTGCGCCCGTCGATCTGCGCGTCAACAGTTTGAAGGCAACGCGCGACGACGTGCTCGCCGCGTTGCGCGCCGAAGGCTACGCGGCGGACCCCACTCGCTATTCGCCGTTTGCCATTCGCATCCCCTCCGGCGAGCGCCTCGCGGCACTGCGCCGGAACAGGATGTTCGAACTGGGCTTCTTCGAATTCCAGGACGAGGCGGCGCAGATCGCGGCGCTGCTGGCGCGCGCGCGGCCGGGCGAGCGCATCCTCGATCTTGCGGCGGGCGCGGGCGGCAAGGCGCTGGCGCTGGCAGCCGACATGAAAAACCTGGGCGTGCTCGCGGCCTGCGATATCGATGCGGGTCGTCTGGCGCAGCTGGGGCCGCGCGCCGAACGCGCCGGCGCCACCATCATCGAAGCCCATCCGGGCGAGGCGCCGCCGGGTCCCTTCGATGCCGTCTTCGTCGATGCGCCCTGCAGCGGCACGGGCACCTGGCGACGCCAGCCGGAGCTGCGCTGGCGGATCACTCCGGCGCGGCTCGATTCGCTGATGGCCATCCAGGACTCGCTTCTCGAGTCCGCGGCCGCGCGCGTCGCTCCCGGACGCCGGCTCGTCTATGCGACATGCTCATTGCTGCCTTGCGAAAACGAAGACCGAATCGCGCAATTCCGGACGCGCCATCCGGGCTTCGCGGTCAGGCCGGCCGCCAAAATCTGGCGCGAGATTGTGCAAACCGCGCCGCCACCCGGCATGGGCGAATTCTTCCGCGCCGCGACCCACGCCACGGGCACGGACGGGTTTTTCGCCGCCGTCCTGGTCAGGAATGCTTTATGACGTGAACCCAGCATCGCGGGAGGCAATCGTGATTCGCGGAAGTTGCTTGTGCGGAACGGTCCGCTTCGAAATCGACAAGGTCTGGGCGCTCACCCACTGCCATTGCACGAATTGCCGGAAGATCAGCGGTGCGGCTTTCGCGACCTATGCGCATGTGAAGATGGACAGATTTCGCTTCGTGTCCGGCGAAGAATCCGTCATCCAGATGGAATGGTCGCCCGGAAAATCCCGGCCGCGCTGCAAAGTCTGCGGATGCTCCGCGCCCGGCAAACCGCCTTATCTCGAGACGATCAGCGTTCCCGCGGGTCTCCTGGACGACGATCCCGGCGTGCGGCCCAGTCTGCATGTTTTTGCGTCATCCTGCGCACCGTGGTGGACCA
>JBEKLK010000237.1:0-5894 GCA_050010235.1 Rhizomicrobium sp. | reverse complement strand
CACAACCGATTCCGCAATCCCACGAAACTGACGAGCCGAAAGAAGGCGGGGCTGAACCCCGGGCGTTCGCGCTCCCCAAGGGGCGCTCTCTTGGCGGGCCGCTGAACGTCCCGCTCGACATGGGGGACGCTCCTGCGAGCTGTCTTTTTCCCCATGTTAGAAAAGTCGGCATCGTCATGGCGCGGTGGGTAATGCGGCGGGTAGTGTTGCAGCGTTTCTGCGACGGGGACGCTTCGTATTTATCGCAGCCGCATCAAGCGTATTTGCGATATGTGCGGCATAGTGTTTCTGAATTATCTCGACAGAAGTGCGGCAGTTTTTCGCCAACGCATAAATATCGGCCCCCTCCATGAGGCGCTGGCAGATGTAGTAATGTCGGAGGGAATAAAAAGTGTGAGGCTTGCCACCACGGTCGAATTTGAGATTGACCTTTTTGTCATTCAAAATTCTGTTGAACAGCTTGATTTGATTGTGCGGAAAAACCTTGTCTGTCGGCTTCGGCAGCTCTACGGAGCGGGCAGGAAGCGCAGTCGCTGCCGCTTGTGCCTTTTTCGATCTTGGCTTGCGCCCCTGTGGCATCCACTTCGGACGGTTCAGCAGACGTTGATATGGCTTCACGGCCTCGGGCCTGCTTTTACAAAAACCGGTGCCCCGCTTGCCATGAACTTCGATTAGAAGGATCAACTCGGCAGTTGAATCATCCTTAATCATCTTCACATCGCGATGCTCGAGATTTTTCGCTTCGTCAGGACGCAAGCCGGTGTTTGCCATAAAAAGTATATAGTCATGGAGCTGTTCTGCGTCATAGCGGTCTTGTTCGCGTTTCGTGTTGCGAACATTGTCGCCGGTCGCTTTGTAAAGGGCTTTGTATTCGTCGGGCGTGAACCAGGGCCGAGGAATCACTTTCATGTTTTTTTGGTACTGAGAGGCGAAATCGGGGAGGCCGGATATCCATTTCTTGCGCAGCGCGATCTTCATCACGAGGCGCAAGGTAATAACTTCATTG
Source organism: Rhizomicrobium sp. (assembly GCA_050010235.1). GTDB lineage: Bacteria > Pseudomonadota > Alphaproteobacteria > Micropepsales > Micropepsaceae > Rhizomicrobium. The sequence continues at coordinate 4,888 of JBEKLK010000237.1, read as the reverse complement.
TCCAACGTCTTACGGGTAGGAGGCTTTGGCGGTTTCGCTTCAACAGGAAGAGCTGGGCTGTCGCTATCACGTTCTTTGGATTTTTTCTTTGGGCGGACATACGGATTCTTGCTCCGGTGAATGCGATAATCCTGAGCCGTGTCGCCGGTAATCTCGGTGACGGCCTTTGGACCGAAGTAAGGACGTAGATGATTGTTGAGGTGGGCTTTGTGTTCTTCAACCCAACGGGCGCTGCGCTCTCCGTTGGTACTGATTTCGTATTCGTCTAGGAAGATATCGGCGGCCTGATTGAAGGTCGGTCCCTTGGGACCGTCGAGCAGGCCTGCGCGACTCTTTCCTCGCAGTTCGAGGAACCAATCTTCGGCGATCTCTTCCGCATGGGATAGGCTGTCGGACTTGGTGCTATGCCGGCGGTCTTTGCCTTGGTGGTAAGTCGAGCAAAACCAGTTATCGCCGCTGTCTTTGCGCTGATACAGCTTCACCTTGCCGCCAAGTATGTAGTGCGTCGGCATAAAACCCCACTTTCACCCTCCCGCTTTCAGATCAGAACAGGCGGAATGCCCGTTCAGGTCGAAAATGGGTCAGTTGGGTAAGTGCTGGGTAAGTGTACTAGAAGAACAAAAAGGGGTCAACGATCTCGTTGACCCCTTGATTTTATTGCATTTTGGTTGCGGGGACAGGATTTGAACCTGTGACCTTCAGGTTATGAGCCTGACGAGCTACCGGGCTGCTCCACCCCGCGTGACCTTGAAATCCGTTCGCTGGCGGGCCGGTTTCCGCCAAAGGAGCGCGGGTATAGGACGGAACGCCTCGGCCTGTCTACCCCCTCGAATGGGCAGGTTTCCGGCGCTTTTGCAGGGCTTTTCGAGGGCCTATCGCGGCCGATTTCGGCGGCTTTCCGGACGCCACATAGGCCGAAAGCGCCGCCGCCAGATGATCGTAGAGCAAGCGCACGCGACGGGACGTGCGCAGGTTTTCATGCATCACCAGCCACATTTCCAGATCGAAACGGACGGCGTCGGGCAGCACGGCCACAAGATCGCGATCGCGCCGCGCGACGGGGTCCTGGCATCCGGCGATGCCGAAGCCGGCACGCAATGCGGCGAGCCGCGCATGTTCGCTGTCGCTCCGGAACGCAAAGAGCTCGCGCGACACGGCGAGGCCGCTCACGCGCGACACACGCAAAGAGATCGTATCGGCGTCAAAGCCGATGATCGTGTGCGCCGGGAGTTCGTCCGGCGTTTTCGGCAGACCGTGACGCGCGACATATCGGCGATGCGCATAGAGGCCGATGCCGACGTCGCCGAGGTGCCGCGCGACGAGCGCTGCCTGCGTCGGACGCGCCATGCGCACCGCGATATCCGCGTCGCGGCGCGAGAGATCCTGATTGGTGTCGGAGATCGCAAGCTCGATCGCGATCGCGGGATGGGCTTCGCGAAACGCCGTCAGAATCGGCGGCAGAACTTCCACGCCGACGAATTCGCTGGCCGTCAGCCGCACGATGCCTTTCGCTTCGTCGAGCCCGCCGGAAGCCGTGCGCAGAAAAGCGGCGCTCGCGGCTTCCATCGCTTCGGCGGAAGGGGCAAGGCTTTGGGCAGCCTCCGTCGGCGAAAGACCGGTCTGGGAGCGAACGAATAGCGGCTGGCCGAGCGCAGCCTCAAGCTCCGCGATGTGGCGGCCGAGAGTGGGCTGCGTGAGCCCCAGCGCACGCGCGGCGGCCGACAGGCTGCCCAACCGGAGGACCGCGAGAAACGACCGATAGAGGTCCCATCCGGGAGGCGCATTAGCCATGCATAAATGTATATCAAATGTACAACCTTCGGCAATTCCCGTTTAGTCGCGAATGCCCCAATGTCGCGCCACCAAGCAGGGAGATGGTCATGACAACCGATATTTCGCCCGGCGCCGTCGGCGGCGTTCGCACGCTGCTCAGGATGGAAGGGGCTGCTCTTTTCGGGGCAACGCTCCTCCTTTACGCGCATTCCGGCGCGAGCTGGAAGCTGTTCCTCGCGCTCATTCTCGTGCCCGATCTGAGCTTCGCATTCTATCTGTTCGGACCGCGCGCCGGCGCCATCGCTTACAACACCGCGCATTCTACGGTGGGCGCATTCATCCTCGCGCTCCTCTCCCAATCCGGAATTGCCGTGGCAGGATTGGGCAGCGTGTCCGCGCTGTTCCCCATCGCGCTCATCTGGTTCGCGCATATCGGCTTCGACCGCGGGCTCGGCTATGGTCTCAAATATACCAGCGGGTTTTGGGACACGCATCTGAGCGCGATCGGCCGCCGGCAAACAGCCTGAAGGGGATTGCCATGTTCATCGGACATTACGGGCCGGCCTTCGGCGCCAAGGCCGTCCTTCGCACCATTCCTCTTTGGGTGCTGTTCGTCGCCGTGCAGTTCATGGACGTGATCTGGTCGATCCTCGTACTCCTGGGAATCGAGAAAGTGCGGATCGTGCCTGGCCTCATGGCGGCAAGCTCGCTTGACCTCTATTACATGCCTTATACGCATGGGCTGATCGGCGCGCTCGCGTTGTCCGTTATTTTCGGCGCCATTGTGGCGCTTTGCATGCGCGCGCGGCGCGCCGTCGTCTTCTTCATCGTCGCGGCTGCAGTATTCTCGCACTGGATTCTCGATCTGCTCGTGCATAAGCCGGATTTGTGGGTCTATGACGATGTGAAGGTGGGTTTCGGCTTGTGGCGCTGGCTCTGGATCAGCCTGCCGCTCGAGCTTGCATTTCTCTATGCGGGCGCATGGCTCTATGCGCGCTATGTCCCGGCGCGGCGCGGGGGAAATATCTGGCTGCTGCTGTTCGTCGCCGCGATGACGGCCGTCGAACTCTATGGCGTGTTCGGGCCGCCGCCCACCTCGCCGCAGGCCGAAGCGCAGACGGCGCTTCTCGCCTATGGCGCGATAGCCGCGATCGCAGGACTCGTCGACCTGACGCGTGCGAAGATCGCGAGAGTCTGAGGGCCGCGCGCGAGTGGAATTCATGGCACTATGACGCCCGTTCGACGAGGCTCGACCATGGTTCGATTAGTACCGCTGTCGATTTGTGCGTTCGCCGCCATCGCGTGCGCCGAGGCGCATGCTGCGCCGGAGATCGCAATCCTGCAGGAGTTCTCCACTTCCGGCGCGCCTGTCAGCGCCGTGCGGTTGGGCTTCGTGAGGGTCGGCGATGACTGGCAGCCCATTTGTGCTTTTCCTGCCGGACAGTCCCAGCCCTGGTCGTGTCGCGAAAGTTCGGCCCATTGGTTTGTGCGCTATCGGGGGAAACAATTGGGCGCAATCGACGCGCATGGTTGGACCGATGCGCAAGCTTATTCCACGATCGGCCTGCTGAAAGTCGTGTCCGGCAATGTGCCCCGAATCGGACCTCGTGACCATGTTTTCAGCGGTTGGATCGATGCGCCCGTGCATCGACCGCTCGTGGCGACGAACGCATCGCTGTCCGACAGTGCGTTTCGATGGAGTCCCGACGATTCCAATTCCGCGGACCGCGGCGCGGCGTTGCCGTTTGTTCGCGCGCGCGCCGGCACCGTTCCCGATTGCAAAGACGGCGATGCAGCAGGACCCGGACGCGCCATCGCCGCGGCAGACATCTCGATTGCGCAAGTCTGGAAATCGGTGGGCAACGAACGGTTTTACAGCGCAAGCCTCGCACCCCGCCTCGTGGCAAAATGCGATTTCACGGCCGACTCGCTTGCGGACGCGTGGCTTTATTCGGAAGGCGGCGTTGCGCATGCGTTGCCGGCACTAAGCGAAGACGAAGCGACGCACGTGCTGATCGATATTGGCGATTTCGCGGGTGACGGCGGCGAAGAAGCGCTCTTCGCGCTATCGGGTTACGACGAAGACGGCTTCATTCTCTATTACGATCATTTCCGGAAATCGGCGCGTATCTCATGGCATTACCATTGAAAACACGCCGACGCGTTCGCGCAACGCGCGTTCGAAATGCGACCGCCGAATGAGACGGTTTCAGGCTTCGTATTTGAACGACAGCGAGACGCGCGCGCGATAGGCGACGACCTTGCCGTCCTCGATCTTCAGATCGAGCTTTTCGATTTCCGCCACGCGCAGATCGCGCAATGAATTGGCAGCCGTTTCGACCGCATTTTTCGCCGCGTCTTCCCACGATTTCGTGCTGGTGCCGATGATTTCCGTAACGCGATAGACGCCTGTCTGCGCCGATTTCTTGGCCATGATCATTCTCCTGGTCCCTGACGGTTGGGGCTCTGACGCAGCCTCTATTGCCGGCCAGCTTAGCACGGCCGCGGCGGTTCGGCGGAGAGCGTTTCCACGTGACCGCGAAACAAAAAGCCCCGCCTGTGCGGGCGGGGCTTTCGGGATTTCGCGGGCGATCGAGAGCCTATTTCTTGCCCTTCTGGCCGCCCTGATTGGAGCTGTTGGCGAACGGCGTGTTGGGCGCGGCCGGCTTCGCCTTGTTCTTGTCCTGCTTCGGCTTTTTCTTTTCGCGATTGCTGCGTTGCTGGCCCTTGGCCATGTCGTCCTCCGCTTCGTGCCTGCACCCGAATCGGGCGCCTGGATAGGTTGACCGTAGCGCGATTGCGTTCGGGCGAACATCGCTGGAACTTTAAACAGCAAAAAGCCCCCGTGCTCGACGCACGGGGGCTTTCGCTTTTGATGTGTTGGCGGGGTTTGATTTCGAAATCCGTCCTTCGCAGGCCTGGCGGCGACCGACTCTCCCGCGGCTTGAGCCGCAGTACCATAGGCGCAGGAGGCTTTAACGGCCGAGTTCGGGATGGGATCGGGTGGAATTCCTCCGCTATGACCACCAGGCCGGCGAAGGACGGATTAAGGAAAGACACTCATGCTGATCTGTTGATCCTGATTGGATCAAATGCATTTTCTCATGCCTGGACT
>JBEKLK010000236.1:0-5904 GCA_050010235.1 Rhizomicrobium sp. | reverse complement strand
CTGTGGGACGCACATTGCCAATATGAGTTTGGCGCCCGCGACGTGGACGCGACCATGAAAACCATGGTGGCCGAACCCTATGTCAACCACATCCCGACCATGACCGGAGGCGTGGGGCACGACCAATTGAAGCGCTTCTACACGCACCATTTCGTCAATTCGAACCCGGAAGATACCAAGCTGATCCCGCTCTCGCGCACGGTCGGCAAGGACCGGGTGGTGGACGAGATGCTGTTCTGCTTCACCCACACCCGCGAGATCGACTGGATGCTGCCGGGCGTCCCTCCAACCGGAAAATATGTCGAAGTCCCACTAATCGCGATCGTCTGCTTTCGCGACGGCAAACTCTATAACGAGCATATTTATTGGGATCAGGCGTCCGTACTGGTGCAGATCGGCAAACTCGACCCCACGAAGCTTCCGGTGGCGGGCATCGAAACCGCCCGCAAGCTGGTCGACAAGACCCTGCCCTCCAACACGCTGATGGCCGCCTGGGCAAGCAGCGAAGGCAAGCCCGTCTAGTTCATTCCATACGGACGACACAACTCATGCCCACGCCTCGGATCGCACACCGCAAAGGCTTCTATTACGAAGTCAAAGCCGGCGAGCGTTATCTGTGGTGCAGCTGCGGTCGCTCGAGCAACCAGCCGTTCTGCGACAACTCCCATGTCGGCACGGAATTCAAACCCGTTCCGTTCGAGGCCAAAGCCGACGAAGACGTCATCTTCTGCGGTTGCAAACAGACCGGAACGCAGCCGTTCTGCGACGGCGCGCACAACAATTTGCCGGGAGGCGCGTTGGAGGACGATCCGGACAGTCCCGCCAATCGTGCAATCGCCGCGGTGCCTCACGGTGCGGAGGCGCGCGTGCCGCTGGACGGGACGTGTTTCGTGTTCTCCACCCGCCGCGCGAAGCTCACGCGGCGCGGAACGATCGCCTGGTGCAAGATCGTCGGCCCGGCCGCCTGCGCACAATACCAATCGCAATTCTATGCGGAAGTCGGCGCCGGCGCCTCGCCCGTGATCGGCGCCAACGATCGGCATACCGTCCTGTTCGTGACCGACGGACAGGGCGAGATGGAAATCTCAGGACGACGTTTCGCATTCGGCCCGCGCACGGGGATTTACATCAAGCCCAGCGAAGCGTTCCGCGTGCACAACCTCTCGCCAAAGCCGGTCAAATTGTTCATCTCCAGCGGTCCCGGACAGGAAGATCTCGTTTGGCTGGACGAAATGCCGTCCGCCTTCGACGAGACATATCCCAACCGGCGCGCCGAGATCGATCCGTCGCAGCGTCATGCCATGGCCGAACGTTATTTCCAGATTCTGATCCATCGCGAGCACGGCTCCACGCAGATGACGCAGTTCATCGGGAATATCCCCCGCTCGAAGGCCGAGCCGCATCGGCATCTCTATGAGGAAGCGCTGATATTCCTCAACGGGGCGGGCGTGGTGTGGACCGAACACACGAAAACGGCGGTCGGTCCCGGCGATGTGCTCTTCCTGCCGCGCAAACTTGCCCACTCCGTTCAATGCACCGTCGACGGCGGCTTCGATGTCGTCGGTGTGATATGCCCCGGCGACAATCCCGCGATCAGCTACTAGCAAGCCATGTGAGAACTCCGGTGACCGTCGAATTTCCCGTTGAAGCCCTGCGATCGCAGTTTCCCGCCCTCGGCCGCGCGGCGCCGTTCGTCTATTTCGACAACGCGGCCGGCGCACAATTGCCGCAGAACGTGCTCGATGCCGTCGCGCGCCACCTGCTGGACGTCAACGTGCAGCGAGGCGGACGATACGAAAAGAGCCGCGACGTCGATCGCGCCATCGCAACCGCGCGCGAAAAAGTCGCGACCTGGCTGAATGCGAGCGATCCGTCCGAAGTGGCGTTCGGCATGAACGCCACGTCGTTCATTCGGCTGGTCAGTCTCGCCATCGGCCAGACCATCGAGCCCGACCGCAACGAATTTGTCGTCACGGATCTCGACCACGACGCCAATGTCGCAACCTGGCTCGCCTTGAAGCGTGTCGGCGCGCAATTCGTCTGGTGGAAAATGCGCGACGACGGCAGACTCCATGTCGAGGACCTGCTGCCCCTGCTCTCGCGCAAGACAAAGCTGGTGGCATGCACGGCCGTGTCCCACGCGCTCGGTTCGCTGGTGGATATCGCCGCGGTCGCGCGCGCCGCACACAACGTCGGCGCGGAGATGTTCCTCGACTGTGTGCACTACGCGCCCCACGCCCTCATCGACGTGCAGGCCTGGGATTGCGACTATCTGGTGTGCTCCGGCTACAAGGCCTTTGCGCCGCATATGGGCTTTCTGTGGGGAAAACGCGCCAAACTTCTGGCGCTGCCGACCTTCCGGGAAGAGTTCATCCCGGACGAGCCGCCCTACAAGATCGAGGCCGGAACGTTCATCTACGAAAACGTGGCCGGCATGCGCGCCGCGGTCGACTATTTCGAAACCCTGGGCCGCGACCTCAGCCCGCCCGGCGTTTCGCAGATGCCGCGAGATCACATTGTCGCCGCCATGTCCGCGATCCGGAACTATGAGCAGACATTGTCGCGCGCGCTGTTGGATGTCCTCGCCCGCGCCAAGGCCACCGTCTACGGCATCCATGACCCGGCGCAGGCGGCCGGACGCGTGCCGACCGTGTGCTTCAATCTCGGCAACCGGCATCCGGCCGAAGTGGTGGAGCGCATGGCCGAGGCGAATATCGGCATCCGCGACGGCCATATGTACGCGCCGCGGCTTATGGCCCGTCTCGGCCTGGCCATGGACCGAGGCGCGGTGCGGGTTTCGCTCGTTCATTACAACACGCAGGACGAGGTCCAGCGCTTCGGCGAGGCCCTTCAGAAAATTGCCAAGGGCTCCTAGCGCGGAACGCCGAAAGGCCACGAATTCCTTTATTCCTTCGATAACTTGTCGTTAGTAGTCTTTACCGTGAGCGCCCGCTGGAGGGCGCGGAACCAGGGCTCGCGATGTATCAGGACAAGATTGCCCCCGCTCTCGAAGTCAAAAACCTGCGCAAGCGCTTCGAGCGCCCCGCCGTCGACGGTTTGGACCTTCGCGTCCGGGCGGGAGAGTTCTACATGCTGCTGGGCCCCAACGGCGCGGGTAAGACGACCACGCTCAGGATGGTGAGTGGATTGCTGCGCCCGGACGAAGGCACGGTCTCCGTATTCGGCATCGATGCCCTGGCCGATCCGGTTGCTGCAAAACGGATCACCGGCTGGCTCTCGGACGAGCCGATGATCTACGACAAGCTCACGCCCATCGAATATCTCGAATTCGTGGCGGGCCTGTGGAGCGTCGAGACGAGCGTTGCGAAGGAGCGCGCGCGCGACCTGCTCGCGTGGCTGGGTCTGGAGAAACATGCGCAGGAACGCTGCGAGCAATTTTCGCGCGGCATGCGCCAGAAGGTGGCGCTCGCGGGCGCGCTGGTCCACGATCCCAAACTGATCATCCTCGACGAACCTCTCACCGGTCTCGACGCCGGCAGCGCGCGCCTGGTGAAGAACGTGCTCGCCGAGCGCGTCCGCGAAGGCAACACCGTCATCATGACGACCCACATTCTGGAAATCGCGGAGCGCATGGCGGACCGGATCGGGGTGATTTCAAACGGACGATTGATCGCCGAAGGAACGCTCAGCGAGCTTCGCGACCGCGTCGGTCAGGGCGATGCAACCCTCGAAGAGATGTTCCTCGCCATCGTCGAAAAGGATCTGGCTGCCGCATGAGCGCGCCCGGATCGCTCGCCTGGTTTGCGCGCCATGAAATGCGGCTCGCGTGGCGCGACGCGATGTCCATGATGACGGCCGGCCGCCGCGACCGCGAGCGGATCGTCGCCATCGGCGTCATCGTGTTCGTGAGCTTCATGCATGTGGTGGCGTTCCTGGCGCTGGGCCGACTGGGCAAGGTCGGAATCGTCCCCAGCCTGCAGACTTTGATCTTCGTAACGGCCGCCGCATTTTTGTCCGGCTCCGCGATGCTGTCCCAGGCCATGGAGAACGTCACCCGCACCTTCTATTCCCGTTCCGATCTCGAATTGATCCTGAGTTCTCCCATCGACGCGGGACGGCTCTTTGCCGTGCGCATCGGCGCAATGGCGCTCACCGTCAGCGCGATGTCGCTGTTCCTGATCGGTCCCTTCATCGACGTGCTGGCATGGCGCGGCGGCGCGCGCTGGCTGGGAGCCTATGGCGCGATCGTTGCCGTCTCGCTGCTCGCCACCGCGCTGGCCGTGATCCTGACCGTCACGCTGTTTCAGACCATCGGCCCCAAGCGCACGCGGCTTGTGGCGCAGATCACGGCCGCAGTGATCGGCGGGTTGTTCGTGATCGGCCTGCAGATGGCGGCCATGTTTTCGACTGGGACGATGTCGCGGCTCGCCTTCCTGCGATCCCAATATGTCATGGCGCATGTGCCGGGAATCGCGAACGCGTTCTGGTGGCCGGCGCGCGGCGCGCTGGGCGATCTGGCCTGCCTGGCGGCCTTTGCCGTGGCAAGCACTGCGCTGTTTCTCGTGGTTACCGCGCTGTACGCGCCGCGTTTCGCCGATTGCGCGATTGCTGCGGCGGGAACCTCGCAAGGCACGGTGCGCAGCGACAAAGGTCGCCGCGCGTTTCGCGTCGGAACGCCGTTCTCGTCCCTGTGCCGAAAGGAGATGCTTCTTCTCGTCCGGGATCCGTGGCTGATGTCGCAATCGCTGATGCAATTGCTCTATCTCCTGCCGCCGACTGTCCTTCTTTGGCGGAGCTTCACATTCAACGGCGGCGTGGCCGTCATTCTCGTGCCGGTGCTGATCATGGCGGCGGGACAACTCGCGGGCGGTCTGGCCTGGCTGACGATCTCCGGAGAAGACGCGCCGGACCTCGTCGAAACTTCGCCTCTTCCGAAATCGCGCATTCTCCTGGCGAAGACGACTGCCGTGCTGGAATGCATCGGTATGATATTTCTGCCTTTCGTATTCGCGCTGGCGCTGGTCTCGCCCGAAAAGGCGCTCGTCGCGGCCGTCGGAATTTTTGCATCGGCCATGTCTGCCGCCAGCATCCAATTGTGGTTTCGCTCCCAGGCCAAAAGAAGCCAGTTTCGCCGCCGCCATACATCCTCGCGCATCGCCACGTTCTCGGAAGCCTTTGTCTCGATCGCGTGGGCCGGCACCGGCACCGTCGCCGCAGCGGGAAGCTGGCTTGCCGTATTCGTGGCGCTCTTTACCCTCGGCATGCTGGGATGCGTGCGATTGCTCAGCCCCGCGCGCGCGCAGAAAAGACTCGCAGCCGCAGGCAATCTGCGCGCATTGCAGGCAGCCGGAACTTCCTAGGCGAAGATTCGTCCGGCCGTCCCGGCACAAATTCGCAATCGAAACAGCCACTTAGCGATCCCGTGCGCGGCGTCGGCGCCATTCGTCGCTGATCCGCCAGATAGCGCGGGACAAAGAGGAAGAGGAGCGCGTACAACGCGGTCTTTCCGAAAGCGACCCCTTGGCATTCCACAAAACCCCAACCTCCATTGCGCGCGCGCTGGCGGAACGCGACTACACCGAAGCCACGCCGGTGCAGGCGGCCGTGCTCGAAGCCGAAGCGGACGGCCGCGACCTTCTCGTTTCGGCGCAGACCGGTTCCGGCAAAACCGTGGCCTATGGCATTGCGATTGCCGAGACCCTGTTGGAAGGCGCGGACACGATGGGCCCGGCGGACGCGCCGCGCGCGCTGATCATCGCACCCACGCGGGAACTCGCGATGCAGGTCCAGCGCGAATTGAGCTGGCTCTATCGTTACGCGGGTGCGCGCGTCGTCGCCTGCGTGGGAGGCATGGATCCTGGCCGCGAGCGGCGGCAGCTGGCCGACGGCGTGCATGTCGTGGTCGGCACACCCGGGCGGCTGCGCGACCATCTCGAACGGCGC
>JBEKLK010000235.1:0-5913 GCA_050010235.1 Rhizomicrobium sp. | reverse complement strand
CACCATCCCGCCGCGCTCCATCGAGCCGGACATCGCTTCATACAGCCGCTGGTGCAGCGGATCGTAGAAATGCTCGGCTCTCAGAACCGCGGAGACGCGCTCCAGCGCCTGATTGTCGACAAGGATGGCGCCCAGCAAAGCCTGTTCGACCTCGATGTCGTAGGGGACGTGGCGATAGGCCTCTTGTTCCATGACGGCTCTTGTTCTTCGGGGCGCGGACCAAACCTGCGCGCGGGCGGCGAATCAAGCGGAGTGCACATGCCTCCCGCAAGGCAAATTACCGCTTGCCCACAGCTATTTCAAAAGCCCTGCCGCGATGCGGCCGGTTACGCGGCGCGGCTCGCGCGCGGCATATGCGCAAGGCCCGCGAACCGCATGGTCCGCTCCGATTCGAGCATATGGTCGCGGGCCGGCGGAAGAGCATCGATGCGCTTGACAAGCTGGACCTGGAAAACCACCAGGCCTCCTTCGATCGGTCGTTCAAGTTCCACTGCGGCGGGCGAGTCTAGGACTCGGGATAAGGCGTGCCGTCTTTGTGCACGAACCTTCCGTCCGCGTTGGCGCTCTTCATGTCGATGTCGGAGCAAGTGGTCATGTCCGCGGGCCAGCGCGAGCCCACTTCGAGATAAACCGCCATCGCGCCGGATTTGTTGATCATGTGATGGCCATTGCCCGTGTCTTTGGGAAAGGCCGCACAATCGCCCGGGCGCAGAACCGTCTCCCCGCCGTCTTCGATCAGCGTCAATTCGCCTTCGAGCACAAACACGAATTCATCTTCGTGCGAATGCCAGTGGCGCTGGCTCGACCAGTTGCCCGGCGGCAGATGCATGAGATTGACACCGAAATCCTTGAGTCCGCCGGCATTTCCCAGCCGCTGCCGGATGCGCTCGGCACAAGGCGCATTGAATTGTTGCGGATAGCCGGTCCCTTTGCGTTCCGGCACGGCAGCAATGTCGATCTTGGGCATGAAGGTCTCCCGGTTGCCAAATGCAGTATTGCGCGGCTCTTTTTAAATGACGGGACGAAACATCGTCACCGCGGCGATGATGAGTTCGGCTATGATCAGGATAACGATCAGAAGTTCCAATCGCGCGGACCTGGCCGTATCCATCATGTCCGTAAAGGTCTCGGCCACGCTCGCCAGCACCGTCATTTTTCCGTTCAGCAGCGTGCCCCGTTCGACGATTTCAAACTCGTCCTCCAGTCGCGCATAGAAACGTTCGAGTTCCGGGTGCTCCCAGAGAATCTCCGGCTTCTCGGCAAAGGCGATACGGCCGGACACGCGATGCTGCGCGAGGAGCGCCGAACCGATGAGCTGAAGCAGCGCCTTTCGATCTTTTGGGATTCGCCCGCTCACGGCAAGGGCCGCGGCGGCCGGTTCGACCGTATCGAACACCGATGCGGTCTCCCTTTCGTAACGCGCGAGCGCCACGCTCTTCGCCAGCACATCGGCGAGGACGAGGACATGCGCAGCCGTCAGTTCCTTGAGTTGAATACCGCCATTTGTCGCCAGACCTTCCTCCTGGTCGGGACGGAGTTCAATGCTGAACCGCTCCTCTTCCGGCGGGCCCGGATTGGCCTTTTCGGGCCTCATCTCGTCAAGAACCGATTTCTCCTCGGCCTCCCCCAAACCAATCAGGACCACCGCCCCGTAGCGAAAGACAACCACATAGCCGCCATTCTTCCGGTAGCCGAATGGGGCCGTCGATATGACTCCGGTCTGTCCCGTACGATCGACCATGAGCCGGTCGCCCAGAAGGACGGCGCGGGCTTCAAAGCGTATCGGCGTGTTCGGCACATCCGGAGGATTCGATATCCGAAAATCTGGGAGAAGGTTGCCGCTTCAAATTTACGCCATAACGATCCCGATGTCGCGGCCGATGCGGGCCACCGGTTCGATGACACCAATTCACGTCACTGCATCGGGTTTCCACTAGGGTTTGTTTGGCTGCCACAGTTCGATTTTCGTGCCGTCGGGATCGAGAATCCACGCGAACTTTCCGTTGGCATCGGTGTCGTCGCGCTTCAGAATCGTCACGCCGTGGGCCTTGAGCTTCGCAAGCAGCGCGTCGAGATCGTCCACCGCGAAGTTCACCATGAAGTCGCGCGTCGACGGCGCCATGTAATCGGTGGTGTCCGAAAACGCATTCCAGACCACGACTTCGGGATGCCCCGGCGCATCGGTGCGCAGCATCGCGCCGCCCCAGCTCTCGATGGGAAGGCCCAGAACGTCGCGATACCACGCGGCCAGTTTCTTCGGATCCTTGCTCTTGAAGAAGATGCCGCCGAACCCCGTGATGTGCCCCGCGCTCGAACCATCGCTTGTCATGGCGACACCGTCGGCGACGGCGCCGTCCTGACACAAGAGCAGGCCAAGCAGGACGGCCAGGGATACAGCACTTCGAACCGACATTGCTTTTTCTCCTTGGACACGAAAGATCTCCTTCTAGTTCGCCGAACGCGCGGGCAGGAAACGGCGGTTGCGCAAGAGCGCGGCCGAGACCAGGGATACCAGGACCCCGACCGGGAAAATCTCGATAAAGGTCATCGGCCAGCGATAGAACGGGTTGGCGTATTGCACCTTGAAAGCGTTCATCTCGTCGACGAATTTCGCCAGCGCAGCCCCGCTCACCCCGGCTGCTTTCTTCTGCGCGATCATCGCGGCGCTGTAGGTACTCCCGAAATCTATTCCGGCGATGGCGCAAGCCGTTTCCCAGGCGACGACGTAAAGAATGCCGGCCACGAAGCTGATGCCCAGGCCGAGCGCGAGCGCCTGCCAGAACCCGATCACCCCGCCCAGATCGACGTCGCGATAGCGCTTGATGCCCATGAACACCGCGCTGAGCGCGATCAGCATGATCGTGTAGCCGATCAGCATGCCATAGGTGAGCATCTGATGGCCGCTGAACGAGAGGGTGATGACGGACAGCGGAATGCCGACGGTCAGGCCGGCGATGGTGCCGTAGATCAATGCGCTGCGGAACATGCGAAATCCCCCTGGCGAAGTTTGACGGCCGATCAACGGCGCGGCAAGCGGCAGACGCAATCGCCCGAAAGGGTGATTGGGACGAAATCACCCGGAATCGGTGCGCTCAAGGCACGATTCCCAGCTCGCGGGCTTTCTGGATCGCGTCGGTCCGGCGCTTTGCGTCCAGTTTCTCGTAGAGCCGCGCGACATGGGTCTTCACCGTGTTGGGCGAGACGTTGAGGTTCGCCGCGATCTCCTTGTTGGAGCGGCCGGCAGCCAGTTCGTGCAGGATCGTGAGCTCGCGCGGGGATATCCCCAGCGACGCCTGCGCCCTGGGATTGCCATCGAACGGGGCGGACCTGGGCGATGCGATGACGCGCGCCCCGATATAGACGCCGAGCCCGAGAAACGCGGCCGCAATGAGGAAGATGGCGATATCGCCCCAGTTGGACCGCACCAGGCGTTGATAATCCAGCCATTGCAGCGCGAAGGTTCCCGCCGCCAGAAACACGCCGTAGAACGCCACCCGCTTCCACATCGCTGCACCCCATGCGGCGGCGATGTTGCCGCAAGCGCGGCGGGAAATCGAGCGGCGCGGCGGCCCCCCTTCCGCCTCGCTACGCTCGGCACCTTCCCCCACGAGGGGGGAAGGCTAGAAAAATGATTAGGCTCGTACCTTCTTTTTAGCCTTCCCCCCCTCGTGGGGGAAGGTGGACGCCTCGCACTTGCGAGGCGGACGGAAGGGGGGCGACACGATTCAATCACCCCTCACGAATGGGAACGTTGCTGCTGTCACTGTATGCGGACAAAGAGCGAATAGATCTATCGCTTCATGCCTTCTTGCTTTGGCGCGCGCGCTGCTTCTGGGCCTCCGCCTTGACGATCATCGCGCCTTTCGCGTCCGGATCGAGACGCAGCTTCGCGAGCTTCACCGCGTCCGCGATCAGCTGCTCGATCTCCGCGCGGTCGAACTCCGCAACCGAGTTCAGCTCGACGTAACGCGCCAGACTGCCCTGACCTTGCAGCAGCTTGTTCGGGTCCGACTTCGACAGCTGAGCGCCTTTCCCAAATCCCAGCTTCACCAAATGCGGGTACACCGAGATCGAGCACACCCCCTCGTAGCCGCGCTCGGTCGGCGAATAGGAGAGCACGAGCGCGTTCTGGTTCTCGTACATGTAAATGATCTCGAAAAGACCGGGCAGCCGGGCCCGCAGCTTCGCGCGCAACGCCTTTCCCAGTTTGGCCATCGCCGGTTCGTACTTGGCGAAGTAGCTGGCGAGCTGCGTTTCGGCGGTCGTCATTGGCAGTCCCTTTCATCGAACACGCGCGATGCGTGCTTGCCGAAAAAATTTTCCGGGATCGACGATGTCATGACCGTGCCCCGCTCGCGCCCGGCGAGACGAGAAGCGCGTCCAGTTGCTCGAACGACTCGCCAAACCCGCTTGTGGCCCCGGAGGCGATGGCGTCGTCGAGAGCTTCCTTCGTGGGATAGAGATCGTGCATGACGACGAGGGTTCCGGCGCCCCGTTCTTCGAAGGTCACCGTGGTGACGGCCCCACCTTCGCCGCCTTCGTCATTCGTCCAGACGAGGCGGGCGTTCGGAATCACTTCGATGTACCGACCGAAGAACGCCACGGGCTGCCCTGTGGCGGGGTGGCCGAACACGAAACGGTAGGTGCCTCCCGTACGAGCATCGACCTCGCAGGAAATGAAGGATATCCCGATCGACTTCGGCATCCACCACCGCATGAGCAGTTCGGGCGTGGTCCACGCCGCGAACACGATGCGCGCCGGGCCGTTGAAGGTTCGCGTCACGACCAGCTCGCGCTCGGACTTCCGTTCCACCGACGTGTCGTTCCGGGTCGGCTCACTCTCTCTTCTTGCGTCCATCGCCCTTCTCCTTCCGTTTCAGGTCCTCGATCACATTGTCCAGCGCGTCGAAGCGTGCGCTCCAGAGCTGCTGGTACCGCCCGATCCATTCCATCTCTTCCTCCAGCCGGCGCGAGCCCAGCTTGCAGGTCCGCACGCGCCCGATCTTTTCCGTGGCGACGAGCCCCGCCTGCTCCAGGACGCCGACATGCTTCTTCATGCCCGTGAGGGTCATGTGGAACTTATTGGCCAGGTCCGTGATCGAAGCGTCTGCACGCCCGAGCTGCTGCAGAACGCCGCGTCTTGTGGCGTCCGAGAGCGCGGCGAACGAGGCATCGAAGCGGGCTTGGCTATACTGAACCATCGGGTTCAGTATGTAACAGACGGATCGGCGGCGTGCAAGGGGGGCCGCGCGCGGCTCGCGTTGCCGGCTGGAATTCGGCGACGCGATTGCTCTTGCCACAGGGTTCGGCAATGCGCCCACGATTGCGCGGAGCGGCCCGTCTGCTAGGTTCCGGAAACCGGGGGCGATCGCATGGATCTACATTTGCCGAAGCCGATCCACGGCTGGCGCGCATTCATCGGTGAAGTCGGCATCATCGTGCTGGGCGTGCTGATTGCGCTCGGTTTCGGTCAGCTGGCCGAAACGATTCACGAAGGCACGATCGCGAGCCAGGCCCGCGACGCCGTCAGGGCGGAAGTGCGCGAGAATCTCTGGTGGCTGGAATACCGCGGGCACCGCGAGCCCTGCATCCGGCGAAGACTGGCAGAGCTGGACGACCTCCTCGCGCGCGCCAGACGCGGCGAGCCGACGCCTCTCGTTCAACATATCGGCACCCTGCCGCACGCCAAGATCACGACGTTGCGATGGCAGGCGAATGCGCAAGCCGGCCGGGCGAGTCTCTTTTCCGGCGACGAGCAGCGCATGCTCGGCAACATGTATTATACGACCGATGAGTTTACGCAGTCGCAGTCGCAGGAAGAAATCACCTGGTCGAAGATGCGATTCATTCAGGGTCTGCAGCAGTTCGCGCCTGCCGATGTCCACGATCTCGGCATCTTCCTGGCCGAGGCGC
>JBEKLK010000234.1:0-5915 GCA_050010235.1 Rhizomicrobium sp. | reverse complement strand
CACCGCGAATTTGCAGAACATCCCGCGGCCCATTCCGAAGCCGATGCGCGTCTCTTTTGTGACGCAATCGCCCACGCGGTGGCCGACGGCGGCACCGATGTCTCTGGCGCAAGCTTCGGACGCGCCTTTGGCGCAAGCTTCGTCCGGCATCGTGGTGGTGCGTGAATCGACCGTCCACACGATCGATGCGGGCGCCGATCCCTCCGCGCCGGCTTCTCCGCAGGCGTCCCTCGATCCGGCAACGTTGCCGGATAGCGCGTCGAGCTGCCTCAGCATCGACAGCGATGGCGTGCATTGGGGCTTCCGCAATCATTGCGGCTACAGCGTCCAGTTCGCCTATTGCCTGATGAGCGATCCCGAAGGACTTGCCGGGTGCCGCGACGGCGGCGTGTCGGGCAGTGTGGCGCCCAACGGCTTCGGCGCGCTGGTGGCGGACAAGAGCATCAGGGAAACGGGCGGCGACCACGATTTCCGCTGGATCGCTTGTTCGGGCGGGGCGGGCGAAGTCGTGCCGCATCTCGACCGCGCCGATCCTCCCGTCGGCCGCTGCGTGCGTCCCAAGGCGTCGTAGTCGGCAAAGCGTACCGTCTTGCGGTTCCCGCGCCGGCAACGATGATGCGGGCTCCCTCCGGAAGGAACGCCCGCCATGTTGCCCTACCTGCTGGCTGCGCTTATCGCGACGGCGCCGTCGCAATGTCCGCTGCCAAATGAATCCCCGATGGTCGTGACGCAATTGTTTTTCGGCCGTGACATAGCGGGCCGCGCGCCCTTGACCGATGTGGAGTGGTCGGATTTCGCAGCCGGGGTCATCGCAAAGAATTTCCCCGACGGCTTCACGGTCGGCGACGGCCAGGGTCAGTGGCTCGATCCCAAGACGCGCCGAGTCGTGCAGGAACGTTCGAAGATCGTGATTGTGGCTGCGGCGCCCGCGCCCGATCTCGCGCGCAGGATCGAAGCGGTGACGGACGCCTATCGCCTCCGGTTCCATCAGGAATCGGTGGGCGCACTGTCCACAACGGAATGCGGAAGCTTCTGAGCGCGTGCGCCGTGCGAGCGCCAGCTTCTGTATGGCGGGCGCCGAATAGGTGATCAATCCGGATTGGACGGTTATGGCGGAGCTGCCCGTCTTCCGACGTCACCTGGCTACCACGGACGACGGCACGGTGTTCGGGCCGCCGGGCAGTATCTACACCGGCAAACTGATCTCGCTTGGCGATTTGCAGCTCGACGCGATGTATAGCGGCTTTTTGTCCAACGCGACGGGCATCGCTGTCATCTATGTCGGCGCAATGGTCATAGGTCAAAATATCCGAAAATCCACAGAACGATCACCGGAATAACGCAAGAAGCAATAAACATAATAATTGGCTTCCACCCAATCTGGGTGCGCGCCTTTCGCGGTCCGTCGATTCGCCTTCTAATTATCCTGTATCGCTGCAATGAGCGTCCCCATTCTGCTCTGATCTCGCGTGTCGCGACGATTCCCTTCGAGTAATTCGGACGATGCGAATTGTTTGAGAATTCCCGGCTTATCTCTTCGGCAAACGGTGCCGAGGTTGCCTAGGGCGGATGCGGGCCGACGCAACGCTCGACTTCGACGGTCACATGGCTGAGGCTCGAAAGGTCGGCTAACCGTTCCTTGTAGGCATGGGGTGGCGCAGGATCGTGGGTCACAAGCGAGATCACGGCCGCCATATGACCGGGCCCGACGCGCCACAAATGCAAATCGGAAATCCGGTCGCCGTTTGTCTCGAGCCTCTCGAGAATCTCGTGCTCGAGATGATCGTCCGGCGCGATGTCCAGGAGCATGGTACCCGCCTGCCGCGCGAGCCCCCAGGACCAATTGGCAATCACGATGGCGCCCGCGATGCCCATGGCGGGATCCATGAACGTCCAGCCAAGTCGCCAGGCGGTTAGAAGGCCTATGATCGCCATCACCGAGACGGCCGCATCCGCCAGCACGTGCACATAGGCTGCGCGCAAATTAAGGTCACGATGATGATCGCGCCCATGACCGTGACGATGATGGTCATCATGGTCATGATCGTGCGTTCGGCTGTGCCCATGCGCGTGATCGTCCTTCAGCAGCCACGCGCTCGCGAGATTGACGCAAAGGCCCACGCAGGCAATCGGGATCGCTTCGCCGAAGGCAATGTGCACGGGATGAAGCAGTCGAATCACGCTCTCGTAGCCGATCAGAAGCGCAATCATCGCGAGCGCGATCGCGCTGGTGAAGGCAGCCAGATCGCCCAATTTGCCTGTCCCGAATGCGAAGCGCGCGTCATGCGCATGGCGTCGCGAATAGGTGTAAGCGAGCGCCGCGATCAACAATGCGCCCGCATGCGTCGACATGTGCAGGCCGTCTGCGATCAGCGCCATCGAGCCGAACAGCGCACCGCCGCCGATCTCCACGATCATCATCGCGCCGCAGATCACGATCACGATCCAGGTCTTGCGCTCATTCTTCGAATGGTCCGCGCCGAGAAACACATGCTCGTGGCGATAAGCGTCGATAGTCTCAGCATGCATGACGGGCTCCCGAAACGAAACGATTCCAATTAACGCGAAACATATGGTCGGCCATTGCGGGCGCCAGCGTTTCCGCCGGCGCCCTTAGGCTCAGAACGCTTTCGACAGACCCACGAAGAAGCCGCGTCGCGGTCCCCATTGCGGCGCGAACACGCCGACGCCGCTGCCGCTGCGGATTTCGTATTTGTCGTCGAACAGGTTGATTACGTCGAAACGCGCCGTGAAGCCCTTCATGCCGAACGCGCTGAAGTCCTGTGCCAGGCCGGTATTGACTTGCGTATAGGCGGGCACGTGCGCACCATTTGGAATGCCGTCGGGAAGGCCCGGCATTGGGCCTGTATCGTCGCGCAAGCCTGTCCCGTAGATCAGATCTGCATCGAACAGCGTATCGCCCCACTTGTAGGATGCACCGCCGGAAGCCGAGAAATGTTGTTCGTGATCGAGGTCGATGTAGTGGTTTTCGGTATACAGGAATTGGTCCGGGAGAAAGCTGAACTGGCTGGTGATCCAACCTTCGCCTATGGCGTGTTCGAGCGCGAGATTGGCATAGGCGTTGAAATTGCCGGCCGTGTAATCGGCCGTTAACTCCGCGCCATATTGCTTGCCTCTGGCGTAGTTGAACGGCGTCAGAATAATCGGCGCGCCGAACTGGCCTTCGTCGATCATGTCCTTCGACAACTTGTAGTAGCTGTCGATTCCCACCAGCAGACCCTCGATAACCTGCTGCTGCGCACCGGCGTCGAAATAATTGGCGCGTTCGGCAATCGGTGTCGTGTCTTCGGTGATCTGAGGCGTAGCCGAAGTGCCGGCCGTCGGGTTCGCCGGTGTTGGAGAAAATTTTGCGATGTCCTCGTTGCCGACCAGTTCGAATGGCGGTGGTGAGAAATAGCGGGCATAACCCAGATGGAAAGTCGTTCCGTCCCACGGCTTATAGACCGCATTCACGCGCGGACTGAGCTGGTCGCCTTTGCTATAGGCCGTGTAATTGTCGTAACGCAGCCCGTAGTTGACGGTCAGATCGGACAGTATTTTCCATTCGTCCTGCAGATAGACGCTCTCCGTCCATTGCGTTTTCCCGCTGTTGTCGATGATCGATTCGGGCACATTGTAGCCCGGAGTCGAGCTGGGATAGGGCGCGCAGCTATAGGGATTGATCGGCGTGCCGGCCGGGCCAGCGCCTGACGTCGTGCAATCTTCCGGCAGGACCGACGAGGTCGTATTGCTCGACAAGCGATCCGACTCGATGATCACGCCGCCGCGGATCGTATGAGAATCGCCCAGATGCCAGGCGCCTTCAGCCTGTTCGCCGAACGCGACATCCTTCTTGTAGGCGGATTGCGCAATGCCGTTATAGAGCAGATCGCCGATCTGATCGGGAGCGAAGTTCAGGCTTGAGAATCGCCCGAAAGCCGAAATCTGAAAATCAAACGCGCCCTGGCTGTGCAGATAGCTGATCATGCCGTAATGCGTGATCTCGCGCTGCGTCTCGTTTTCGGCGGCGCTAGGATAGTATGTTCCGCCGCCAAGCGGATCGTTGATGTCGGTGAGGCCCAATCCCGGCGTGAGTCCCGCTGTGTTCGGAATCTCGAAATGATCGTGCGACGTTCCCAAGATCGCAGTGATGCTGCTGTGGTCGTCGAGAATGTCTTCGAGATAGGCGAAGCCGTGATATTGCTCTGTCCTATCGTGGATCGGCGTTGAGCTTCCGTCCGGAGACTCGATGCCGAGGCCGTTGGTCATGTAGTCGCCCGAGACGAAATAGTTGAGCGAACCCGTCGATCCGCCATAGTCGAAGCTTGGCTCGAGTTCGTCATGGCTGCCGCCATAGATCGAAATCGTTCCACCGTTGTCGAACAGTCCCGTCTTCGGTTTGATATCGATGATACCGCCTGTCGCCAGTCCATATTCTGCCGGCAGTGCTCCTGTGATCAGTTCCACGGAGTCGGCGAGCCTCGGATCGAGCGTCTGGCCGAACACGCTGATGCCTTCGGGCAAGGTGATGCCGTCGAGGCGATATTGCAGCGCATTGTGTTCGCCGCGGATGTGGAACTGGCCATAGGAATCCTGCGCTACGCTGGGCATTTGCAGGATGACCTGATTGAGCAGCGTGTTGTCGCCGCCGGGCGTGTCCAGGATATCCTGCGCGGTAATGGCGTAGGTCGATGCGCCGATCTGGGTTTGGATACCGGCGCGCGCGTCGCTCAGCTTCTTGGCCGTCACGACGACAGTTTCGATCGTGATGTTGTCGGTACTCGATGCTTGGTTGGTCGATGCGCTGGCTACGGTCTGTGCGAACACGGCGGCCGGTGCGGCAAGGACCGCGGCGGCTGCCGCGGACGCCAATAGGACTGAACGAATCATTTTAATAACCCCTGCGTCGTCCGGCTCGGGCGATGTGCGTACGCACAGCGCAACGCGAGACAGAGTGAAGTCCGGATGATGGACGGCGGCCGGCGCGGGCCTTGCGGCCGCTCCGTCAGCGTCGATCGTTCAATGTGCGGAATTCAGACGCGGGGTGGTGCTCGACCTTGCCAGCTATGCGAGAGCGCAAAGAGGCGGTGAGGAACGGCAGCGACGACGGCAATCGTCGAAACAGGCAGCGAAATCAGAACAACGTGAACGGTAGCCGGCGCCACATAATGACCGGCATACATGATTTCCTGGCAGATCGGGCAGTTGGCGGGATCGTCGGCCGGCGGATATTTGTCGTGGTCGGCACCGGAACCGGGCGCCTTGTCGGCAACGGATTTCGACTCGTCATCCGGGAAGGTGAACCCGCCCGTGACCACATGGCCGGCGAAATGGATATGGGTCTGGGTGACGTAGCTTTGCAGCGCGAAGGCGACAAGCATCAGCATCGGCAGCAGTTGCCGCCAACTCGATGCGCGTCTCACGCGGCTTACGCTCGCCTTCACCGCAACCCCTGCCTGCGAGAACCCAAGCAAACTGCTTCGC
Organism: Rhizomicrobium sp.; assembly: GCA_050010235.1. GTDB lineage: Bacteria > Pseudomonadota > Alphaproteobacteria > Micropepsales > Micropepsaceae > Rhizomicrobium. The sequence continues at coordinate 431 of JBEKLK010000234.1, read as the reverse complement.
ACCGAACTTATCATGAATCGTCCGGGCCGTTGCAAGCGGCTGCGATCACGAATTGGCGCGTGGGACCTCAAGGTAAATTTCGGTTTATGGCGCAGACAGCCTCCATTTCGACCCTGGTCGGAAAAAATTCGACGAGGCCGGCGCCGCTTTTCCGCGAATGATCCGATTTGGTACACGCATGGCGGAGCAAACCGGCGACGGGCAAGCGTGCACATCGTTTCGCGAGAATGCAGTTCGACTGAAATATCAATTGCTTGTGGACAGTCAGGCCGAAGCATTCCCGATTGCAGAGAGCCGATTGCAGACAATGCAACCTTTAACGTCTGGGTAACGGCCATCTAGGCAATCTACGCCACATCTCTGTTCGGAGTGCGGCGAAAATGATTGCGGGTCTCTATCGGCGGTTTGCGAAAAGCGAGGGGGCGAATGTC
>JBEKLK010000233.1:0-5918 GCA_050010235.1 Rhizomicrobium sp. | reverse complement strand
CACTGCATAAACTTGCGCCGTCTTCGGCAACACGGCCTTGAGCGCCTTGAGATGTCCTGGGCCATAGCTCGCAGCGGGAAACAATTTGAGACATGTCGCGCCGGCCCGGATGCACGCGAATGCTTCCGTCGCCGTTGCAAACCCCGGCATCGCGAGCATCCGCCGCTCCAGCGCCGCCGCTATTACATCGGGGTTCGCGTTCGGCGCCACGATCAACCGCGCACCGGCGTCACAAGCGCGGTGGACGTCCGCGGGATCGAGAACCGTGCCGGCACCGCTGAGGCACGATGGGCCGAGAGCCGCCGACAGTTTCGCGATGCTGTCGAAAGGCCGCGGTGAGTTGAGCGACACCTCGATGGCGAGAATCCCTGCATCGAAAATGATCCGCCCGACGGACGCTGCGCGTTCGGGCGTGATGCCGCGCAGGACCGCGACGATCGGCACCTGTTCGAGTTGGCCGTCATGCGGCATGTCCGAGACCTTTGCCGAACAGCATGCCGTGGAGCGCAGTCAATCCCGCAAGCGATGCGTTGGCTCCGTCGATTTTTGTCACTGCGATGTCGCGCATCTTGAGCGCTGCCGCGTAGAGCTCGCTCAGCCTTGGGGTGCCAATCACCACCACGTATCTCGAAGCGGCAAGTTCCGGGCGAAACAGGCGGGCGGCGCCGGCCACATCCTGCCCGATCACCAGGCCGGACAGATACGCGCCTGCATCCGTGCCCTTGAGCTCGCCCATCAACTGTCGACTGCGCGTGCCGAACAGGAGATGAATAAGCTCGGCATCGGGATGCAGTTTCGTCTGCTCCAGCGCATCGACAAAAGCCGGACCGCCGATTGCCTTGCCGGTCTCCGGAGCGCGCACCAGAACGCTATGGCGACGAAGAATATCGAACAACTCTCCTGTCACACCGGTCAAGAACTGCTCGATAACGCCGTCATTCAGCACCACCCATTTCGTGTGCGTGCCCGGAAGGCAAAGAAGGTAAGCGCCTGCCGCGAGCCCTGGTTCGCAGCGCAAGGCGCCGAAAATTTGAGTCTCCTCGCCGCGCATCACATCGGGCGCAATAAGACGGTTGCGGCAGGAAAGTCCGGGCGCGATCGCAATCGTCCGCTCGCCGGCCTCAAAGCGCAGAACAGCAGACGCAATGGCATCCGGTCGCATCGGGCATGCCCGATACGGAACATTTCGCCAACCGATCGTCGAGCCCACCATACCGCACAAAACGACGGGCAACGGCCCATGCACCTCGTCCCATTCGTGGATCAAGGAAAAGAACGTGCCGGCCGCGTCTCCGGTTAAGGCGCCCACGCCAGGGCCGTCTTTTCCCTGCAGGACATTGCCGCGTTCGTCGCAAAGACTAAGCCGAAGATGGCTGGTTCCCCAGTCACCCGCGACGAAGGCCGCCATCAATGCGACTCCCGCTCGACATCCGCGCCGCTCGCGCCCAGGAGAAAATCCAGATCGCAGCCTTGGTCGGCCTGCAACACATGGTCGATATAGAGTTTGTAATAACCGCGTTGATATTTGGGCGATGGGCGCGCGGCGCGCCATTCCGCAAGGCGCGCCTCGATCTCCTTTGCCGAAACCAGCAATTCCAGCTTGCGTGCGGGCCCGTCGAATTCGATTTCATCGCCCGTCTGAACGATGGCCAGCGGCCCACCCGCTTCCGACTCTGGCGCAACATGAAGAATGACGGTGCCGAACGCCGTTCCGCTCATGCGCGCGTCGGAAATGCGAACCATGTCGCGTACGCCCTGCGCCAGCAGCTTGCGCGGCAAAGGCATGTTTCCCACCTCGGGCATGCCGGGATAACCCTTAGGTCCGCAACCCTTGAGGACCAGTATCGACGTCTCGTCGATGTCGAGAGCGGGATCGTCGATTCGCGCCTTGAAATCCTCGATGGTCTCGAATGCAACGGCCTTGCCGCGATGACGATAAAGCTCCCGCGATGCTGCACTCGGCTTCACGATCGCGCCTTGCGGGCAAAGATTGCCGCGCAACACCCAGATGCCTGCCGAATCCTTGACCGGTGACGTCAGCGGCCGGATCACCTCTCGATTGTAACATTCCGCGTCAGCGACAGTGTCGCGAAGCGACCGACCGGATACGGTCGGTGCATCCAGCTTGAGCTGCGATGCGATCTCCTTCATCACCGCAGGCAGGCCGCCCGCATAGTGCAAATCCTCCATCAAGAATCGCCCGGATGGCTGAAGGTCGACGATCAGCGGGATTTCAGCGGACAAGCGGTCGAATTCCGTCAGCGAAAGCGGAATGCCCAAGCGACCGGCGACCGCCAGAAGATGCAACACGGCATTGGTCGAACCGCCGATCGCGGCAATGACTTTGATGGCATTTTCGATCGCGTCGCGCGTGACGATGTCGGACAGACGAACGTTCCGGCGCGCGATATCGACGATCGTACGGCCCGTTTCATGTGCGAGCACGCGACGGCGCGAATCGACCGCGGGAATCGTCGCGTTATAGGGCAAGGAAAGTCCCATCGCCTCCACGATGCTGGCGAACGTCGACGCGCTCCCCATGGTCATGCAGGTTCCGGGGCTTCGCGACATGCCGGACTCGGCCGCCATGAAGTCCTTGAGTTGCATCTCGCCCGCGCGAACCGCCTCGCTGAATTTCCATACGTCCGTTCCCGAGCCGATGTCCCGACCCTTGAACTTTCCGTTCAGCATCGGCCCGGACGAAACGACCATCGTCGGCAAATTCACGCTGGCCGCACCCATCAACTGCCCGGGCGTAGTCTTATCGCAGCCCCCGAGCAACACGACGGCATCGATGGGATTGCCGCGGATCGATTCTTCGACATCCATCGCCAGGAGATTGCGGAACAGCATGGCGGTCGGACGCATTTGCGTTTCACCCAGCGACATGGCCGGGAATTCCAGCGGCACTCCGCCGGCTTCCCATACGCCGCGCTTGACGTATTCGGCGATGTCGCGCAAATGCCCGTTGCACGGCGTCAGTTCCGACCAGGTGTTGCAGATTCCGATCACGGGGCGGCCATCGAAGGCGCTATCGGACAACCCTTCACTGCGCATCCAGCTGCGATGGATGAAGCCGTCGCGGTCCTTGCGTCCGTAGCTCTTGTGACTGCGCAGTTTGGGCTTATCGTCACTCATCCAAAATCGTTCCGGCTGACCTCTCGACCCGCAGACGCAATCAGTGTCCGGCGGATCACCCACATTAGCAGATTGGATTTATATGATAAATATGTTTGCTGTAAAGCGATTAACGCATAGATAGTCCTGGGGCGGTTCTGACAACATCGTCGCAGAAACCAAGGGAGGTTCAAATGATGGATCGCAAGACACCCGGCGACGTCGAAGGTGTTACGGACCGGACCTACACATCGTATCAGGACCTGCGCGACAAGGTCGTGTTCATCACGGGCGGCGGTTCGGGGATCGGTGCGTATCTGACGGCCGCCTTTGCGGCGCAAGGCGCCAAGGTCGCCTTTGTCTCGCTTACCAAAGATACCGGAGAAGTTTTGTGCGAAGCCGTCGAGCGCGCGACCGGCAATCGCCCCTTCTTCCAGTCCTGCGATATTCGAGATGTTGCGGCGCTGCAACAATGTATATCCCGTACGATCGCGCGCTTCGGCAATATCGGCGTGCTTATCAACAATGCCGCGCGCGACGAGCGGCACGATCTGCAGAGTTTTTCGCCTGAGGATTGGGACAATTCGATCAACACCAACCTGCGCCCCCATTACTTTACGGCGCAAGCAGCCGTGCCCGCGATGCGTGCGGCGGACGGGGGAAGCATCATCAATGTCGGCTCGAATTGCGCGAATCTCGGGCTCGCCGGCTATCCTGCCTATGTCACGGCCAAGGCGGGAATCGTCGGACTCACACGCGCGCTCGCGCGCGAGCTAGGACCTTCGAACATCCGCGTCAACGCGCTGATCCCCGGCTGGGTGATGACAAAGCGTCAAACAGAACTGTGGGCGACGCCGGAGTCATTGGCGCAATGCCTTGCGGAACAAAGCCTTAAGCAAGCGATCACAGGGGAAGACATCGCAGATGCAGCACTTTTTCTCGCATCCGCACACGCGCGCATGATCACCGGGCAATCGCTGATCGTCGACGGCGGACGCGCAATGATCTGAACGATTCCTTGCAGAAGGAGGCTTGACATCGAATAACTGATTAATATTATAAATGAAAATCATCGGCCGAATCGGACCTTTGAAGGGGAGGATCATCAGTGAATATTCAACGTGCGCTCCTTATGGGGGCGAGCGCGCTTGCGGTATGCGCAGCGCTGAGTTCTTCGGCGTTCGGACAGACAAGCACTGCCGGCCAGTCGACCAACGCGCCAAGCGCGAACAACACGAGCAGTTCCGCGACGGCGCCGGAAAAGAAATCCGACGGCATCGAAGAGGTCGTTGTGACGGGCATTCGCGACAGCCTGCGCGACGCCCTCAAGATGAAACGATCGTCCGATCTCATCACTGACAATATTTCGGCCAAGGATATCGGCCAACTGCCCGACATCACGCTCGCCGAAGCGCTCAACACGCTGCCGGGCCTCGACGCCACGCGCGACCGCGGCAACGACAGCCTGATCAACGTCCGCGGGCTCGGGCCGCGGCTCACGCTCGGCCTCGTGGACGGCCTCGAAATCGCATCGTCGGAACCTGATCAGAATATCAGGTGGGAAATATTTCCGTCGGAAATCGTCTCCGGCGTCCAGGTCTTCAAGACCCAGTCGTCGAATCTGATCGCCGGGGGAATCGCCGGCACGATCAATATCCTGACGGTCTCGCCGCTCGATTACAGCGGACCGTCGGTCACGTTGCGCGCGGGTCCGACCTACAACGACGAAGCCAACACCATGCCCAATTACAGTCCGTGGGGCGTCCGGGCGAGTGCTGCGTGGATCGATCACATCACCAACAATCTCGCCTTTGCTCTCGATGCGACCTTCCAGCGGGAGAAGAGCGGATACGAGTCATTTCAGGGCTGGGGGTATAACCTAGCCGATGGGGTCAATGCGCCGATCCTGGCGCCCTCGGGTTGCTCGTCGACGGTAACCTGCACGACGGGTGTTTCGACTTCCGTTCCCTGGGGGGCGCAGACCGAAGCCACCGAGATTCGTCAGGATCGCTCTAGTCTGCTCGCCACGCTCCAATGGCGGCCGACCGCAGATCTCGATTTCAAGTTCGAAAACATTTACGCGCACTACAATATTACTGAGAACCAGTTCCAGCAATATTACAGCCGCAATGGCGAATGGGGCGCCTATAACGACTTCTATCCGCCGTACAATGCGTATAACAGCGTAGGTTCGTCCTACACGACTGTTCCAGGTGCCAACGGTCCGGATGTCGTTGCGGCAGATCTGGTGGACGACTACTCGTCGGTGTCCAACAACATCTCGCTTTACAACGAGAATCACACCATTTTCCTGTCCGCCTTGAACGGTAAGTGGATCAGCGGGAACTGGCTCGCCTCGGCGAATGTCTCCTACAGCGAGGCCGATCGCCTCAACCGGTGGCGCGACATCGAAACCGAAGTGTATCCGCCTACAATGACCTTCAATACGGCTGCAGGCGTGGTGCCGACGGTGACGACGCCCGGCGCCGACCCGGCAAACCCTTCGGACCAGCCCTTGCCCAACTATCTGCCCGGCGAGAGCGCAGGGCCGGAACATACGCATGACGAGATCACGGCCGAGCAATTCGACGTGACGCGCAGCTTCGACAACAACTTCTTTTCTGCCTTCGACTTCGGCGCAAGGTTCTCGGATCGCACGAAGGACCACAGCGAATATCAATGGTATGTCTGCCCCGGCACCGGCGTCACGTCGGCCAGCTCCTCGGGCAGCGTTTGTACGGGGCCGTCAATTTCGCTCCCGGCGAACGAGCTCAGTCAGTTCAACATCCAGGGTTTCAACG
>JBEKLK010000232.1:0-5935 GCA_050010235.1 Rhizomicrobium sp. | reverse complement strand
CGCCGTGGTGACGTTCCTCGTCTCCGACGCCAATTCCTATGTGAACGGCGAGAAGATCAACGTCGACGGGGGCGGGTGACGCGATCCCGGCCGGTACTCATGCGGAGCGCAATCGCCCGAACGGCACGATCTTGTTGTCGATGTCGTGGCCGATATCGGCGCGGCCCAAATAGGGGATGCCGGACACAGCACACCAATGTTTCGCGACCTCTTCTTCGGTCTGACCGAAGGGCGGTTCATTGGGCGGGATCGCGCTGCAGCGGCCGAGACGGATTCCCGCCACGCGCCGGATTTTGGGGCTGCTCGTGAGGTGCAGCAGCGCGCGGTCGATGCGATACATGTGCTCCGCCACTTCCTCCAGCATCAGAACGTGTCCCGACAGATCGGGCTCGTGGGGCGTGCCGAGAAGACGGCCCAGGATGGTGATGTTGAAAGCGGCCGTGGGTTGCGAGCCGGCGACCGAAGCTTCCACCGCGCGGGGATCGGCTTCGACCAGGAAGGTGAGCGCGCGGCTGACGGCCGTCTCCCCACCTTGCCGCAACAGATCGGCCGGCATCGGGCCGTGCGCGAGATTCTGGAAACCGTCCGCATACATGGCGCCGAACAGGGCGCCCGCGTCGCTATAGCCAAGATAGGTCTTTTTGCGGGCGGCGGCATTCAGCGCCGGCAGAACGCGCTCCGAGAGGCGCCCCGAACCGTAACCGCCCCGCGCGATCCACAACGCATCGAAGCTTTCGTCGTTCGCGATATCGACGAACGCGGCGGCCCGCGCTTCGTCGTCGCCCGCGAAATGGCCGGATGAGAGATAGCATTGCGGATGAAAGACGAGTTCGGGTCCGCGATCCGCGAATTGGGTCCGCGCGATCGCCGCCACTTTCTCGGCAAGCGCGGGCTCGATGCGCGACGCAGGCGCCGTGACGCCGATCCTGAGTTTGCCTTTGTGCATGCGATCCCGTCGCTTGTCACCGAATCCCCGGCCTTATAGCCTCCGGCGATGGATCGACACAGAGCTTATTTTTTCTGCGGAATCGGAGGCAGCGGCATGCTGCCCCTCGCGCTCATCCTGCGCGCGAAGGGCCATGAGGTTTCGGGCTCCGACCGCGCGCTGGACCAGGGCCGCACGGCCCAGAAATTCGAATTCCTGCGCCGGCAGGGCATCGCGCTGTTTCCCCAGGACGGCAGCGGCATCGTGAATTCCGAGATGATGGTGGTCACGTCGGCCGCAGTGGAAAGCACGATTCCGGATGTCGAAGTCGCGCGGCGGATCGGCGCGACACTGATGACGCGGGCGGAGCTTCTGGCGCAATTGTTCAACGCAGCACCCATCCCCGTCGGCGTCGCTGGCACCAGCGGCAAGTCCACGACCACGGGCATGATCGGCTGGATCCTGTACCGGACGGGTCTCGATCCCACCGTGATGAATGGGGCCGTGATGACGAATTTCGTCACGCCGGATGCCCTCTTCGCGAGCGCGATCGTGGGCCGCGGCGACATTTTCGTCAGCGAAGTCGACGAAAGCGACGGCTCCATCGCGCGCTATACGCCGCGCATCGCCGTGCTGAACAACATCTCGCTCGATCACAAATCGCTGGAGGAATTGCGCACCCTGTTTCGCGATTTCGCGCTCAAGGCGCGCATGACCGTGCTCAATCTCGACAATGACGAGACCGCGGCACTCGCCGCACAGCTCGGCACCGGAAAAACGCTGACCTACAGCCTCAGCGATTCACGCGCACATCTTCTGGGCGGCAACCTCGCACCCGCGCGCGATGGAATTTCGTTCGAGGTGCGCGAGCGGGACGGCGGCCGCGCGCAGGTGAAGCTCGCCGTGCCTGGACGCCACAATGTCGCCAATGCGCTGGCAGCCATCGGCGCCGCGCGTGCGGTGGGTGTATCGCTTGCCGACGCGGCGCAGGCGATTGCGGGATTTGCCGGCGTTCGGCGGCGGCTCGAAACGGTCGGCATGGCGAACGATATCGCGATCATCGACGATTTCGCCCACAACCCGGACAAGATCGCGGCCACGCTGGCGACCCTGCATGATTTTCCGGGCCGGCTGCTGGTGATGTTCCAGCCGCACGGTTTCGGCCCGCTGCGGCTGATGAAGGACGCGTTCATCACCTGCTTTGCGGAAAACCTGCATCGGGGCGACATCCTGGTCATGCCGGACCCGGTTTATTTCGGCGGCACCGTCGAGCGCAGTGTCACGAGCGCCGATATCGTGCACGGCGTGGAGACGCGGGGGAGAGCCGCATTTGCGTTTCCGGACCGGGCGGCCTGCGGCGTCAAATTGCTGGCGCTCGCGCAACCGGGCGACCGGATCGTGGTGATGGGCGCCCGCGACGATACGCTGTCGCAATTCGCGGGCGAGTTGCTCGCGGCGCTGGGGAAGTCCAAGATTTGACGGGGAGCGGGGACACGCATTCCATGGCCGATACGAGCCTCAGTCATGTGGCGGGCGCGACGGAGCCGGCGTTGATCGAATACACGATCGGCGAGGCGCTCGCGCGCGCGGCACGGCAATGGCCGGAGCGGCTTGCCGTGATCGGCGTGCAGCAGGGCGTTCGCTGGAGCTATCGCGAGCTTCTGCAGCGCGCCGACCGGCTGGCCGCGGGGTTTCTGAAGCTGGGCGTCAAGCCTGGCGATCGCATCGGCATCTGGTCGCCCAATTGCGTCGAATGGACCTTGACCCAGTTCGCGGCGGCGCGCATCGGCGCCATCCTCGTGACGGTCAATCCCGCCTATCGGCTGTCGGAAGTCGAATACACGTTGAACAAGGTGGGCGTGAAAGTGCTGGTTGCGGCGGAGCGCTTCAAGAGCAGCGACTATGTCGGCATGATCGAGCAATTGGCGCCGGAGATCGCGGGCTCCCGGCCCGGTGCATTGTCGTCCGCGCGACTTCCGGCATTGCAAAGCGTGATCAGGATCGGCGCCGCATCGCGCGCCGGCTGGCTTGCCTTCGAAGACGTCGCCGCGACGTCCAACGAGGCATTGCTGCACGAAGTGGCGCGCATCGGCACGAAGCTCGACCGCAACGATCCCATCAATATCCAGTTCACCAGCGGCACGACGGGCTCGCCCAAGGGCGCGACGCTTTCGCATCGGAATATTCTCAACAACGGATTTTTCGTCGGCCGCGCCATCGGGCTCCAGGCCGGCGACAGGCTCTGCATTCCCGTGCCGCTCTATCATTGCTTTGGCATGGTGATGGGAAATCTCGGCTGCCTCACCCATGGCGCGACCATGGTCTATCCCTCCGAAGTGTTCGATCCCAAGGCCGTGCTGGAAGCCGTCCAAAGCGAAAAATGCACGGGACTCTACGGCGTGCCCACGATGTTCATCGCGATTCTGGGACATCCCGATTTTGCGAATTACGATGTGGGATCGCTGCGCACCGGCTGCATGGCGGGCTCGCCGTGCCCCGTCGAAGTGATGAAGCAGGTGATCGCCCATCTGCACATGCGCGACGTGACCATCGCTTACGGCATGACGGAAACGAGCCCGGTGAGTTTCCAAAGCTCGGGCGACGATCCGCTCGAGCGGCGCGTTTCCACCATCGGCCGCGTGCAGCCCCATCTGGAAGTGAAGATCGTCGACGAGCATGGCGCGACCGCGCCGCGCGGCGTTCCGGGCGAGGTCTGCACGCGCGGTTATTCCGTCATGCTGGGCTATTGGGCCGACGAGCAGAAGACCGGCGACGCCGTCGACAAGGACGGCTGGATGCACACGGGCGACATCGGCACCATCGATGCCGAGGGCTACGGCAATATCGTGGGCCGCATCAAGGACATGGTGATCCGCGGCGGCGAAAATCTCTATCCCCGCGAGATCGAGGAATTTCTTTATACGCACCCCAAAGTGGCCGACGTACAGGTGGTGGGCCTGCCGGACAAACGCTATGGCGAGGAGCTATGCGCATGGATCAGGCTGGTTCCGGGCGCTACGGCCGACGAAGCCGAAATCCGCGCCTTCTGCACGGGCCAGATCGCGCATCAGAAGATTCCGCGCTATGTGCGGTTCGTCGACGAATTTCCCATGACCGTGACCGGAAAGGTCCAGAAATTTCTGATCCGCGAGAAGATGATCGAGGAATTGGGCCTCGCGATCGAGAAGACGGCGTGAGCAACAAATCCGGACTGGGGGGAATATGGCCGGCCTTGTGATTGATGGTTCGCCGTCCGCGCCCGCATATCCCGCAATGCCGCTCCCCCATGTCGCGGCCGTCGTCGTCGGCAATGCGCTCGAATTCTTCGATTTTGTGAGCTATTCCTTTTTCTCTATCTATATCGGCCGGGCATTTTTCCCGACGCACAGCGCGTCGCTCAGCCTGATTTTGTCTCTATCCGCATTCGGCATGGGATTTGTCAGCCGTCCCATCGGCGCCATCGTGATCGGATCGTGGGGCGATCGCGCGGGTCGCAAGCCTGCGATGTTGTTCTCGTTCGGACTGATGGGTGTGGGCATCATCGGTCTCGCGCTGACGCCGTCCTATGCGCGGATTGGAATAGCCGCGCCGATTCTCGCGGTGCTGTTCCGCCTGCTGCAGGGTTTTGCGCTGGGCGGCAATGTGGGACCGGCAACGGCCTATATGGTCGAGGCGGCGCCACCGCTGCGGCGCGGCTTCTATGCCGCCATGCAGTCCGCCTCCCAGGATTCGGGCGCGCTCGCGGCCGGTGTGATCGCAACCGTGTTGGCGAGCGTTCTCGATGCGCAGCAATTGCAGGATTGGGGCTGGCGCGCGACCATGCTCGTCGGCGCCTGCATCGTGCCCTTCGGTCTGATGCTGCGCCGTTCTCTGCCGGAAACCTTGCATGGCGTTGACGATGCGGCGCTCGCGCCAGATGCCACGGCCGGAACATTGTCCGTGAGGACGAAACTTCAGCCGCATCTGTTGATGATCGTTCTGGGTCTGATGATCCTCGCAGCCGGCACAATCGCGAATTACACCATCAGCTATATGACAACGTACGCACTGGACACGTTGCGTATGCAGGCAAAAGTCGCCTTTGGAGTCATCATCGTCAGCGGCGTGCTCTCGATTTGCGCCGATTTGGTGAGCGGACTGCTGGCGGACAAATTCGGCCGCAAACCCGTCATGCTGGTCCCGGGAGCCGTTCTGGCCGCGACGATCCTGCCGGCGTTCTGGGCCATCGGACATTTTCATACGACGTTCGTATTCTATACTGCTGTCGGGTGGCTCGCCGTCGTGTTTTGCCTGTCGACCGGACCCGTCCTCGTTATGCTGACGGAAACCTTGCCCCGCAGCGTTCGTGCCGGCGCCGTGTCCACGATTTATGCCTTCGCGATTGCGATTTTCGGGGGCTCGACGCAGGTCACCGTCAAGTCTTTGATTGTCTTCACCGGCAATCCGCTCGCACCCGCCTATTACTGGACGGGTGCGGCCGTGATCGGCCTCGCCGCCATGGCGTTCGTCCGGGAGTCGGCACCCATCAAGCTGATCGGACGGCGGCGCTGACCGCTTGTGCCCCATTGCGCCGACCCGGGCCTTCTCCCATCCTGATCCGTGCAAATGGTGCGAAGCACCTGCCTTTCTCGGCAGGGCCGGCGACGCAAAGGCATAATTCGCAATCGCGGCCGGGCTCGATCTTTCACCGGCCGACAAGACGATACTCAGGAAGTGGATCACCGCGCGTGACTGACACAACCATGGCCGCCGCCGTTCCCGCCCTGCCGAAACTCAAATTCCTCGATGCGACGCTTTATGCGGTGGCGATGAATATCGGGTTGCGCTGGATCGCGGTCGCCGCGGCCGTGGGACCGGCCGCGTTTCCGTTCTGGCTTGTGGCGCTTTTCGCCTTTTATCTGCCGTTGGTGGCCGCGACGGCCGCGCTGACCGCGCGGTTCGAAGCCGAAGGCGGCATCTATGCCTGGGCGCGCGACACCTATGGCCCGCTACCGGGCTTTATCTGCGGCT
>JBEKLK010000231.1:0-5947 GCA_050010235.1 Rhizomicrobium sp. | reverse complement strand
GCTCGCTCGCGATCAACTCCGCGCCGAGAGTCTTGAGTGCGTCGAAGAATTTCTCCGGCCGTCCGATGCCGGCAAACGCCACGATTCTTGCACTGCCAAACGCGGTTCCATCCTGGGGAAGCAGATGCGCGCGCAAGGTCGGGCCGGACCAGCTCGGCAAAGCCGGGTCGCCGTCGCCCGCCAGCACCACCGCGTCGGCGCGCGCCAATCCTTGCGCAATCGATTCACGCAAGGGGCCCGCAGGCAAAATCTTGCCGTTGCCAAATCCCGTCTCCGCATCGACGACGACGAGCGACAGGTCTTTCGCAAGCTGGAAATTCTGATGGCCGTCGTCCATCGCGATGACGTCGGCATGATGCGCATCGGCGAGCACGGCACCGGCCTTGCGGTTGCGCGATACGATGACGGGAGCCGAGGCCGCCAACAACAGGGGTTCGTCACCCGTGTCGGCCGCGCTGTGCAGCGCGGGATCGACAAACACCGGACCCGCGAGACGTCCGCCATAGCCGCGCGACAGAATGATCGGCTTCAGAAGTCTCCGCGCCAGCGCCTCGGCGATGGCCGCCACGATGGGTGTCTTGCCGGAACCGCCTGCCGTCAGATTGCCGATGCAGACAGTCTTTGCCCGCGGCCGGAACGGTTTGGCGCGATCGCGCTTCCACGCAACCGTGGCGCCATAGGCCCAGCCGATGGGCGACAACAGCGCCGTCGCCGCGCGGGCGGTGTAATCCGGTTCCGACCAGAATTCAGGCGCGCGCATGCGATGCCAGAAGCGATTCGATCGCGAGCCGCGTGCGTTCTTCCGCACCTCCCAACGAGGCCGCGCCGCGCGCGGCTGCATCTCCCAGCGCTTTCGCGTCTCCGGGATCGTTCAGCAGCCTGCCTGCAAGCGCCGCGATCTCGGCGCAGCTGGTGACGCGGCCGGCGCCCTGTGCGGCGAAGATCGCATTATAGGCTTGCGTGAAATTGGCCGTATGCGGTCCGGCCAGAACACCGCAATTCAGTAACGCCGGCTCGAGCGGATTGTGGCCGCCCTGCAGCGTCAGGCTGCCGCCCACGAAGGCAAAAGGCGCGATCCGGTAAAACAGGCCGAGCTCGCCGATGGTGTCGGCGATGTAGATCGCCGTGGCGTCATCGGGCTCGCGTCCTTGGGAGCGACGTGCGACGGCACGCGTGCCGCAGAGCATCGCGATGTCCGCGCCGCGCTCGGGATGGCGCGGAACGACGATCGTCAACAGGTTCGGATGCGCATCGCGCAACGCGTCATGCGCGGGAAGGATGGTCTCGTCCTCGCCTGCATGGGTGCTGGATGCGAGCAGGATCGGCCGTCCGTCCACGGCGCGGCGCAATTGCGCGAGCTTCTCCGCGTCGGCCGGCAAGGGCCGCGCGTCCGCCTTCAGGCTGCCGCCGATCTGGACCTGCGTGGCCCCCAGGATGCGCAAGCGTTCGGCGGTCTCGTCGTCGATCGCCAGACAAAGATCGTAGAGCGACAGGATCGCCGCGGCGGTGCGCGGGGCATAGCGCCAGCCGGCGAAGGAGCGCGCCGACATGCGTCCGTTGATCAGCGCCAGCGGAATGCCGCGAGCCTTGGCGCCCGCGAGCGTATTGGGCCAGATTTCGGAATCGACGAAGAGGCCGATATCCGGCCGCCAATGATCGAGGAAGCGCGCGACGGATGCGGGTGTGTCGACAGGCGCGTATTGGTGAAACGCACCCGGCGGAAGCCGCTCCGTCATCAGCCCGGCCGATGTCACCGTCACGCTCGTCATCAGAACGGAGCGGCCGGGTGTCTCAAGCAGTTTGCCGATCAGCGGAAGCACCGCCATGCACTCGCCGAGGCTCGCGCCGTGTATCCAGACGAGTTGGCCGTCGGGCCGGGACAAATTCGTGCGGCCCAGCCGCTCGGCCATGCGCGCGCGATCTTCCTTGCCGCGCAGCGCGCGCTGGCGCAGCGCAAACGGCGCGACGGTCTCGAGCGCGGACGCAGCCGCGCGATAGGCGCGCAAGGTCACTGGCGTCGACGCCATCGCCTCAGCTTCCGGCGGCGGCGGAGGGGACATCGTCCGCTCCGTCGTCGAAATTGTGTTGATAGAGGCGCGCATAGAGCCCCTTGCGCGCCACGAGTTCGCCATGCGTGCCCGCCTCGACGATCTTGCCCCGATCGAGCACATAGATGCGGTCCGCATCGAGCACCGTCGAAAGCCGGTGCGCGATGACGATGGTGGTGCGGCCTTTCATCAGGACCGAAAGGGCATCCTGCACCTGGCGTTCGCTTTCGGTGTCGAGCGCAGACGTGGCTTCGTCGAGCAGCAGGATGGGCGCGTTGCGCAGCATGGCGCGCGCGATGGCGATGCGTTGGCGCTGTCCGCCCGAAAGCTTGAGGCCGCCTTCGCCGATGCCCGTGTCGTAGCCGTCAGAGAGTTCGCGGATGAACCCGTCCGCGGCTGCGGCCTTTGCCGCCGCCACGATCTCGTCGCGCGTGGCGTCGCGGCGGCCGAGCGCGATGTTGTCGGCCACGGTCTCGTCGAACAGGATCGCTTCCTGTGTCACCAGCGCGATGTGATCGCGCAGGGACGCGAGCGTGACGTCGCGGATGTCCTGGCCGTCGATCGCGATCGAGCCGGAATCGACGTCGTAGAACCGCAGCAGCAGGTTGAAGATCGTGCTTTTGCCGGCGCCGGACGGCCCCACCAGCGCGATCTTCTTACCCGGCGGAATGTCCATCGAGATGCGCTCGAGCGCTTCGGCGCCTTCGTGGTATGAAAAATCGACGGCGTCGAAGCGGATCGAGCCCCCGCGCGGCGGCGGCGCGATGTCCAGCGACTTTGCGCCTGCGCGGTCGACGATTTTCGGCTTCTGGTCGATGACGGCGAAAATGCGATTGGCGGCGGAAAGGCCTTCCGTCGAAATCGTCCACAGCGAACTCAGCACCCGAACCGGCTGTTGCGCGAGGATCATCGCAGTGACGAAGGACACGAACTTGTTGATCGGAAGCTGACCGTGCAGGCCCTGATAGCCGGCATACACAAATGTGAGCGCCGCGGCGATGCCGCCAAGCAGGTCGGTCGCCGGCACGGCGGCGGAGCGCGAGCGGACAGCCTTGAGAATATATTTGAGGCGGCTCGCGATGCGCGCATTCGCCGATTTCGAGGCGTAGGATTCGAGATTGTAGGCCTTGATGATGTTGCGCCCGCCCAGCACTTCGCCCAGCGTGCGCGCCAGCTCGCCCGTCTCCTCCATGCCGCGGGTGGAAGATTTCTTGAGCGAGCGGCTCAGGCGCTGCGTGACGAACGCGACCGCCGGCAACACGAGAACGGAAATCAGCGCGAGCTGCCAGTCCTGATAGATCAACAGGCCCGCGAGCACGATGAGCGTCAGAAACTGGAAACCGATACCGGCCACGCCGCGCGTGATCGCGCCCCGCAGCAGATTCGCGTCGTTGAGGAATTTCGAGATCAGTTCCCCGGAGTGCACATCGTTGAGGGCGGCAATATCCTGGTCCACCTGGCTGTGGAACATGTCGCGCTGCACGTCGGAGACGATGCGCTCGGCGATGCCGTTGACGATGTAGTCCTGTCCGAATGTCGCGACGGCCCGCACTGCGACCACCCCAACAATGGCGAGCGCGACCGGGAGCAGCATATCCGCGCGATGCTGGAGAAAGATGAGCTTGGTCAGCGGGTCGAGCAGCCAGGCGAGCGCGCCGTTCAGCCCCGCTGCCGTCACCATGCACAGGGTGGCGATCGAGAGCACGGCATAGCGATGGCCGAGATAGTTGCGGACGAGGCGCTTGATGATGGCCCAATCGCTCAGGGTCCCCGGGGCCGCGACGGGCAGGGAACGGGCGGTGGCGCCGGGGTTTTCAGGCAAGGCGGTCATGGGCCGGGCCATCTAGCACGGGGCGCGGGCGGCACGCGAGGGTGCACAACAAACGTTAAGAACGCTTGGGTTCCTCGGGCTCCAGCAGCCGGTGCAGGTGAACGACGAAATAGCGCATCTGGGCGTTGTCGACGGTCGCCTGGGCGGCGCCGCGCCACGCGTCGAGCGCGGTCTTGTAATTGGGATAGATCCCCACGAACTGGACCTTGGAAAGGTCCTTGAATTCGACCGTGTCGGGCGAGACAAGCTCGCCGCCGAACACGAGGTGAAGAAGCTGTTTGGGTTGCGGTTCCATGGTGTGTTCCGGCGTGACTCAATTTGTCCACCCTCCCCTTGGGGGAGGGTCGAAAAATTCGAGCGGAGCGAAGAATTTTTCGGGGCGGGGTGCTCCCTCAACAATACCCCTCCCCGAAATCCTCTTTTCGCTGTCGCTCAAAGACGATTTCGACCCTCCCTCAAGAGGAGGGTGGGATTCTTATATAGCTTAAAACTTAAGTTCTCTCACCGCACGAGTGACCCCAAATACTGAAGCTTCTGCAGCAGCAACGCATGCAAGCGCGGGCCGGCGCAGAGGATCGAGCGCTGGAGGGGCACGGCGGCGTTGTAGCGCAGCCCGGCGCCCGTGTGATCCGTCACCAACCCGCCCGCCTCGCGAACGATGATGTCGCCGGCCGCGAGGTCCCAATCGTGCTTGGCCGACAGCGCCAGCGCCGCATCGAACTGCCCCGCGGCGACGAGCGCCATGCGATAGGCGATGGAACTGCGCGTTTCCACCTGCATGGGCGGCCAAGCCGTGTTGGGCGGCGTCGACCAGATCGCGTGTTCGAAGGTCGTCTTCGGCGCCAGCATCCGGCAGTTCTCGATGCTGTCGCGATCGCTCACCCGGATCAAAGCACCGTTCAACCTCGCGCCCACGCCGCGTTCGGCGGCGAAGCATTCTTCGGTGATCGGGTTGAACACGACGCCTTGCTCCGGCCGTCCCTCGCGCACCACCGCAATCGCAATCGTGAAATGCGGACGCCCCTTGAGGAATGCCGTGGTGCCGTCGATGGGATCGACGATGAACACGCGCTCGGCTTCGCGGCGCGACGGATCGTCCTCGCTCTCTTCGGACATCCAGCCGTATGACGGACGCGCGGCCGTCAGCGTGTCGTGCAGGAATGTGTCGATCGCCAGATCCGCTTCCGTGACGGGCTGGCCTTTGCCCTTGTCCCAGCGTTTGTAGTCGCCGCCGAAATAGTGCCGCGCGATCGCGCCCGCGTCCCGCGCAGCCCGTTCGATCAGCGCAAGGTCGGTGCCGCTCGCGTCATGCGCCGGCAACGGTCATGCCTTCGATCAGCAGGGTCGGCGCGTTGGTGCCGTAGCGGAAGACGAGGTCGTTGGCGGGGGTCATGTGCCGGAACATGTCCTTCAGATTGCCGGCAACGGTCACTTCCGAAACGGGATAGGCAAGCTCGCCGTTTTCGATCCAGAAGCCGGAGGCGCCGCGGCTGTAATCGCCCGTCACGGAGTTGACGCCCATGCCCATCAACTCGGTGACATAGAATCCCTGCTTGATGCCGTCGATGATCATGTCGGACGCGATGGTGCCCGGCTCCATGTAAAGGTTCGTCGTGGACGGCGACGGCGGACCGCCCGTGCCGCGCGCTGCATGTCCCGTCGTCGCCAGTCCCAATTGCTTGGCGCTCGCACAATCGAGAATCCAGCCCTGCAGCACGCCGCGCTCCACAAGTACCGTGCGTTTGTTGCGCACGCCTTCGCCGTCGAATGGTTTCGACCTGAGGCCGCGGAGCCGGTGGGGATCGTCGATGATCGTGATGCCCGGGGAAAAAATTTCTTCGCCCATACGGTCCTTCAGGAAGCTGACGCCGCGCGCGATGGAGGCGCCCGAAATGGCGCCGGCAAAATGCCCGAGCAGGCCCGCCGACACGCGGGGGTCGTAAACCACGGGAACGTCCTGCGTCTTCACCTTGCGCGGATTGAGGCGCGCGATCGTGCGCTGTCCTGCCCGGCGGCCGACCTCTTCGGCAGTGTCCAGGTCGGCGGTGTGACGCGCGCTCGCGCTGTC